>CAJLAV010000010.1:0-26143 GCA_905204735.1 uncultured Collinsella sp.
ACCGGGAAGGAGAGCGTATGTGAGAGGCGATATGAGCATCAACTTGATGCTTGAGGGGGAGCTCGCGTCGCTTCTGCCCATCGGGGACGTGTTCCCGAAGGTCCTCATCTCCCGCATAGGGCATGAGACCTGTACCCGGGAAGGCGTACTCGTGCTGGACCTCGCGCGGTGCTGCTCGGTGAGCAGGGGTTCTGAACACTGCGTAGGGATATAGCGCGACAGGGGGGGTGCAGCACCGTTTGCGCCTTGTCTAGAGAACACGAACAAGAGATGTGGCCTGCAGACGACTGAATAGCTCCATCCGTTTTGGTTACAACAAAATGTGTGCCGCGCGCCTGCGGCATGAGGGAGGGAGATTTCTATGAATATCGTTGTATTGAGTGGTAGCCCGCGCAGGGGCGCCAATACCGACACCATGGTCGAGGCGTTTGCCGAGACCGCGCGTGAGGGCGGCAATACGGTCGAGGTCGTCCGTGTTGCCAGCAAGAAAATCGGTGGTTGCCTGGGGTGTCAGTATTGCTTCGCCCACGAGGGCACTTGCGTGCAGAAGGATGACATGGTCGACGTGATCGAGTCGCTGAAAGGCGCCGATATGGTTGTCTTCGCTTCGCCTATCTACTGGTTTGATATCACTGCGCAGGAGAAGGCCGCCATCGACCGCCTGTACGCCTTCGGTGCTACAGGCTTCCCGTTCACCAAGACGGCCCTTTTGCTCGATAGCCACAGCGAGGGCGTCTATGATGCGGCGATTGCTATGTACAGGGCCACATGCGCGTACTGCAAGTGGGAGGACCAGGGCATTGTCACCATCAGCGGCATGACCGAGCGCGACAGCATGGCATCGTCGCCCAAGTTGGAAGGGGTGCGAGAGCTCGCCCGCAAGCTCGCCTAAGGACAAGAGGGGCGCATGGCAATCAGCACTAGCGGAAATGCTTGCTGCCCTTACCAGGAGGAATGCTGATTGCCATGCAACGATGCTCCCGCGGACAATTCCGGTGTGCTAAAACGCCTTCTCGTTCAAGAATTCTCTGAACGCGGGGATGTCGAAGCCGACGAGGCCACGCCCACGTTCCCCGATAACGCCGTCCTCGAGGAGGCGGCGTTTGTATTGGCTTGCGTAGTTGCTGGCGACGCCCATGCGTTTGGCTATCTCCGAGATCCTGCTGGGGCCAGAATCGGGCAGCATCGCGAGCAAAAACTCAATGTCTTTATCGGAAAGCTCTCGATAGGTCGTTTCGAGAGAAGCCCGATGCCATGCTTCTCGAGTTGCCTGAAGATGCCATTCATGCACGTGCGCCAGTTGCCCTGGGCTTCTTGAACATATGTCCAATCGATGCCCACTGGACCAATTTGAACGCCGTTCATGCGCGCGTGAGACTGTGAAAGGTAGCTATCTGCCGCTTCTTTGGTTCGCTCGATAATATCTTCGAGCATGCCTGGCATGGCGGAGCCATTTGCTGTACTCCATGGTGGCTCCTTTGCAAGTTTTGCTAATTTTTGCAACTTTTGCTAACTTTTGCGAGTTTTGCTAACGGCTTAGGACGGTGCGGGAAGCCCCCGTATCGTCGACATTTCCGAGGATGACCTCCGCAACGAGCGGGGCCCGGGGCGCGATATTGCTGCGCTCCGGGCCCCGCTGCTTTGTAAAACCATGGCGGTTCTGCCGTCGTCCTAATCAAACAAACTCGGCATGTCGTTTTCTTTCATGAGGGCACCGGCGGAGGGCAGGCTCTGCGCGGTGAACTTCTCGGCCGAGACGCCGGCGCCAAGGATCTCTTCGGTTGTGCCGACGGTGGTGACCGAGCGGCCCTTCTTGGCGGTAAAGGCCTGGACGCCCTGCGTGTTGGTAGTCGTCTTGGTCTTGAGCAACGACGTGTTGAAGTTCATCAAACGATAGTCGCTCGAGACCAGTGCGATGTCGCGGTCTTCCTTGAGCACCTGGGCATACAGCAGCTTGCTGCCGCCGTAGATAGCGTTCTTGAGGCGCTTGCGGTTGGTCTTGGTGACGTATCCAGAAAGTGCGACACGCACCACGCGGCCGTTCTCAAAGACAAACAGCACGTCGGCCTTATAGTCCTCGGGGTCGATGACCCAGATGACGCTCTCGTCGGGTTCCATCTCAAGATCGGTCGGCAGGTACGAGCCCAGCTGGGCCGACTTGGTGTCCTCAAACGCCGCAACCTTGCATTTGTACACCTGGCTCTTGTTGGTAAAGACCAGCAGCTCGTGGGTGTTGGAGGACGGGAACTCGATAAAGGGTTTGTCGCCGTCCTTGTACTTGAGCGTGGTCGCCTTCTTGAGCACGCGGTCCGTCATCTTCTTAAGGTAGCCATCGCGCGAGAGCATGATGGTCACCGGGTACTCCTCGACCTCGGGCTCCAAGCTTACCTCGATAACCTCATGGGGCTCGATCCTGCCCGTGCGACGCGGCATCACATATTTCTTGTTGACCGCGGCCAGCTCGTCGCTGATGACCTTCTTGATGTTCTCCTCGCTGGAGAGGATTTCCTCAAGCTCGGCAATCTCGCTCTCAAGCTTGGCGATGTCCTTGGTGCGGTTGAGGATGTACTCTTCGTTAATGTTGCGGAGCTTGAGCTCGGCAACAAACTCGGCCTGGGTCTCGTCGATGTCGAAGCCGCGCATAAGGTTGGGCACGACCTCGGCCTCGAGCTTGGTGCCACGGATGATGGCGATGGCCTTGTCGATGTCGAGCAAGATTGCCTCGAGGCCGTGCAGCAGGTGCAGGCGCTCGGACTTTTTGCCCAGGTCAAAGTTAATGCGGCGACGCGTGGACTCAATTCGCCATTTGACCCACTCGTGCAGAATCTGGCGCACGCCCATAACACGGGGATAGCCGTCGACGAGCACGTTGAAGTTGCACGAGAACGAATCCTGCAGCGTGGTCGAGCGATAGAGCTTGGCCATGAGCTTGTCGGGGTCGACGCCGCGCTTAAGGTCGATGGCGATGCGCAAGCCCGAGAGGTCGGTTTCGTCGCGGATGTCAGCAATCTCCTTGACCTTGCCCTCTTTGGAGAGCTTGACGATGCGTTCGATGATGACATCGGTCTTGGTGGTGTAGGGGATCTCGTAGACCTCGATGATGCGCTCTTCGGGAATCCAGCGCCAGCGGGAGCGGATCTGGAAGCTGCCAAGGCCGGTCTCGATAATCTTTTCCATCTCCTCGCGGCGGTAGATAATTTCGCCGCCGGTCGAGAAGTCGGGCATGGGCATGTACTCGAGCAGGTCGCAGTCGGGATCCTGCAGGTAGTGCATGGTGGCGGTGCAGACCTCGTTGAGGTTGAAACCGCAGATGTCGGACGCCATGGCGACGCCGATGCCCTTGTTGGCCGAGACAAGGATGTTGGGGAACGTGGTGGGCAGCAAACGCGGCTCCTTCATGGCGCCGTCGTAGCTGTCGACAAAGTCGACCGGGTCCTTGTCGATGTCCTTGAAGATCTCGGCGCTGATGGGGGAGAGCTTGGCCTCGGTATAACGCGAGGCGGCGTAGCTCAGATCGCCCGAATAGTACTTGCCAAAGTTGCCCTTCGACTCCACGAAGGGCGCAAGCAGTGCCTCGTTGCCCGTCGCCAGGCGCACCATCGTCTCGTAGATCGCGGCATCGCCGTGCGGGTTGAGCTTCATGGTTTGCCCCACGATGTTGGCGCTCTTCTGGCGCTCGCCCTTGAGCAGACCCATCTTGTACATGGTGTAGAGCAGCTTGCGGTGCGAGGGCTTAAAGCCGTCGATCTCGGGGAACGCACGCGAGACGTTGACGCTCATGGCGTAGGGCATGTAGTTGACCTCGAGCGTCTGCGTGATCGGCTGGTCGGTGACCTCGGAGTGCAGGCCGATGACGTTTTCGGCGTTGACCTGCTTTTTCTTTGGCTGGTTCTTCGTCTTCTTCTTTGCCACGATTTCCTCTTGAACTTCTTATGGGCCGTCGTTATCGATTTGCTGCTACTGCAGGTCCAGCTGGTCCAGGTATTCCTTGCCGTGCTCGGAGATATGGCGCTTGCGGCCTGCCTCGTCGTTGCCAAGCAAAAGGTTGAACATGGTTTCCATCTTGGTGACGTCCTCGGGCTCCACCTTGATCAGGCGGCGCGTCTCGGGGTTCATGGTGGTGAGCCACATCATGTCCGGATCGTTCTCACCAAGACCCTTGGAGCGGTTGATCGAGCACTTTTGGTCGCCGATCTCCTTAAGGATGCCGTTCTTCTCGAGCTCGGTGTAGGCAAAGTAGGTCTTCTCTTTGCAGTTGATCTCGTAGAGCGGCGACTCGGCGATATACACGTAGCCCTCGTCGATAAGCGTGGGCACCAGGCGATAGAGCATGGTGAGCACGAGCGTGCGGATGTGATAACCGTCGACGTCGGCGTCCGTACAGATGATGACCTTGTTCCAGTTGAGGTTGTCCAGGTCAAAGGCGCCCAGGTTCTTGATGCGCTTGTCCTTGATCTCCACACCGCAGCCCAGCACGCGCATAAGGTCCATGATGATGTCGGACTTAAAGATGCGCGGATAATCCTCCTTCAGGCAGTTGAGGATCTTACCTCGGACGGGCATGACGCCCTGGAACTCGGCATCGCGCGAGGTGCGAATGGCGCCTGCTGCCGAGTCGCCCTCTACGATGTAGATCTCGCGACGGTTCTTGTCCTTGGAGCGGCAGTCGATGAACTTCTGCACGCGGTTGGCCATATCGGTCTTCTGCTGCAGGTTGGTCTTGATGCTCTGGCGCGTCTTCTCGGCATTCTCGCGTGAACGCTTGTTGATGAGCACCTGCTCCATAATCTTATTGGCGGCGTCCTTGTTCTCGATCAAGTAGGTCGAGAGGCGCTCCTTAAAGAAGGCAGTCATGGCCTGCTGGATAAAGCGGTTGTTGATGGCCTTCTTAGTCTGGTTTTCGTAAGACGTCTGGGTGGAGAAGCAGTTGGTCACTAGTACCAGACAGTCCTGGACGTCCTGCCACTTAATGCCGCTCTCGTTTTTGTTGTATTTGCCCTGTTGCTTAATGTAGGCATCGATGGCGCTGGTCAAAGCGCTGCGGGCGGCCTTCTCGGGCGAACCGCCGTTCTCGAGCCACGATGAGTTGTGGTAGTACTCCTGCATCATGAAGGTGCGCGAGAAGCACATGCATGCGGTGATTTTTACGTTGTAATCGGGCAGGTCCTCGCGATCGCGACCGCGACGGTCGGCCTCGATAAAGAAGGGCTCGGTAAGGTAGTCGGTACCGACCTTCTCGAGCACGTAGTCCTCGATGCCCTTGGGATAGCAAAAATCCTCTTCGGAAAACTCACCATCGTCGCCCTCGATGTGCAGGCGGAAGGTCACGTTGGCGTTGACCACGGCCTGACGGCGCATGGTCTCGCGATACCAATCGTGGGGGATACTGATGGAGGTAAAGACCTCAAGATCGGGACGCCACTTGATGGTGGTACCGGTGCGGTTCTCGTCGCTGGGCTCAATCTCGAGCGCCTTCTTTTTGGCGCCGACGACCTTGCCCTTCTTAAAGTGCAGGGAGTACTTGTTGCCGTCGCGCCAAACCGTGACGTCCATGTACTCGGAGGCGTACTGAGTCGCACAGGAGCCCAGGCCGTTGGTGCCGAGCGAGAAATCGTAGTCGCCGCCCTGGTTGTTGTTATACTTGCCGCCGGCGTAGAGTTCGCAAAAGACGAGCTCCCAGTTAAAACGCTTCTCGGAAGGGTTCCAGTCGAGCGGGCAGCCACGGCCATTGTCCTCTACCTGAATGGAGCCATCGCGAAAGGCGGTAAGGGTGATGAGCTTGCCGTAGCCCTGGCGCGCCTCGTCAACGGCGTTGGACAGGATCTCGAAGGCGGCATGTGCGCAGCCGTCGAGCCCGTCCGAGCCAAAGATGACGGCGGGGCGCAGGCGTACGCGCTCCTCGTCCTTGAGCTGGCGGATACTGTCGTTACCATAGTTTGCGGTGTTTTTTGCCATACTCGCTCTCTCGGTGCTCCTTTGCTGCGTTTAAGTCATATAGATAGTCAAGGTAGCATAGCCCAGCCCACAGACGATTCCAACCAACACGAAATCCATCGAACAATCGTTCGATTAGATAATGAATGCTTGGAATGCGGGAGGGACCTGTCCTGTCCTATCCAAACATCTGCGGCAGGTCGATGAAGACGGTTCGATCGCTTTCGCCAGCTTCGAAGCCCGAACGGGAGAAGAATCCATAGCGATGGCACTTGAGCCCCGTTGCCTCGACTTGGGTGATTTCCTCGTCGACCATTTTTTGCGTGACGGGGGATTTGCGGAACTTTGCTTCGTAGAATGCGTAGCCCTCGGGGTCTTGCGTTACCACATCGAATTCGCCGCTCGTTTTGTTTGCGGGATCGTCGTACCAGTACTTGCCTATGGCGTCGAAAGCCGGTTCGATCTTGCCGGTCCTGTTCTGCCGCACGAGGTATTGACGGCAGATCTCCTCGAACATATGAGGAACGTAGTTTTCCTCGAAGTCTTGGGAGACGTGACGATCATAGAAGACTTCCGGGTCGAGCAGCTGACGTGCTGAGGCATTGCGGAAAACATAGCGATAGTAAAAGAGCGAAAGCGGATCCACTACAAAGTAGCCAGACTTGCGCTTGTTCGTAGGGTCGTTGATGGGTGCACGCTTTTGGACGATTTCGAGTGACATGAGCTTGTCGAGCACGTCTGCCATGGCCGGACCGCTCGAGACGTGCGACTGTGCCAGCACGTCCCCCCAACGGGAGTAACCTTGTGCGAGAGCCCCGAAAACTTCGTTGGCGTTGGTCATCTTCGAGATCTCGGCGTTGAGATAGGACGGCACCTCGCTTTCTAAGCGGGCGCCAGGTTCCGTGACGAGCTCGATGATGTTGTCGCGTACGCTTTGGGATTGATCGATGAGGCGATTGTAAAAGGGGATGCCGCCAAAAACGCTATAGAGCCGCACCTTGTCCTCGGGCGAGAACGCGGGATAGAACTTCGCAGCGTCAAAGTAATCCATGGGCTTAAGCTCAAGTGCGAGATCAATTCGCCCGTAGAGGGGGCTTTCATGCTCGATGAGGGATTTCATAATCTCAACGTAGGAGCCGCACAGGACAATGTTTAAACGTGAGTCTTCCCTGTGGGCGTCGATTGAGGTCTGAAGAATGCTGTCTAAGCCTTTAACCGCATCTCTCAAGTAGGGGTATTCGTCGAGAACGAGGGTAATGTTCTTGTCTTTGGCTTGGGCAAACAGAAATTCGATGAGCTCGCGGATGCCTGTGAAGGCGAGCGGAGGAAAGCTCAGCGCTTCAGCAACAAGGACGGACAGACTCTCGAGGTTGTCTGCCTCGGAGGTTTGGCGGCACTCGTAATAGACCGTTGCGACGTCTGACAAATCCGTTAGCGCCTGCTTGATGAGCTCACTTTTTCCGACGCGACGCCTGCCGTAAATGAGAACATTGCGCTGCTCGGGTGCTTTGAGCGTTTTCTTAATACGGGCGAGTTCACGCTCCCTGCCAATGAATTCCACTTACTCGGTTCCTTCCGACTCGGTTTTGTCCGAGTTAATTGTATCGCATGAATCAGTTTATGCTCGAGTTTACTCGGACAAAACCGAGTCGGTTCTGTCCGAGTAAGTTTGAATAGTGAACCGAAGTTGTAATGTCCGCATGGCGATGACGAATATGGTTTTCATAATGACAGATATAGTTGACATCTTCTGATGGATGCAATATATTTCTGTCATGTTGCAACGGATATCTGTCCATTACTACGAAAGGAAATCCATGCCGGGCAAAAAGAACCTACGCATGAAGGCGGCGCGCGCGGCGGTTGGCCTTTCGCAAGCTGACTTGGCCGAGGCCGTGGGCGTTACGCGCCAGACCATCGGCCTGATCGAGGCGGGCGGCTACAACCCCACGCTCAATTTGTGCGTGGCGATCTGCAAAGCGCTACGCGTTACGTTGAACGATCTGTTTTGGGAAGACGGGATCGACGTCGACCCTAACGCTCTTTAGGAGTTCGCTATGAAATTTGAAGATTTAAAACTCGTGCAAAAGTGGCGTGAATATGCCGGCCCAAAGGATGAGCGCCTGGAGGCTGAGAGCGCGAAGATCTACAAGATTGGTTTCGTGCTGCTTTCGTTTGGCATGTTGATGATATTTTTCTACCAGTTTATAGCTCGACAGGTTGCGTGGGTTCACAGCGACGCCAGTGAAATGCCGCATGGTTTTGCAACGCCGTTCGAGGCAGCCATGTATTTGTGGCTCGTTCTCGTGATGTTGATTTGCGCAGGACTGCAAACGCGGAAGGGCTATGTCGATACCAATCGTTTTGGGCAAACCGAGCATCTTCCTGTTGGATATTTCCTACTTCTCAGCGGTCTTAGCGGCGCCGCGTTCGCGCTTGTTATTGCCGCAATGCGCTGTATCGCTGAGGCGCAGATCGTACCGCTCGAAAGCGTCTTTTGGTTGGCGAACCTGGCCACGGGCGTGTTCTGCGGTGCGACGATTTTCGCGGCCACGTTTGCTGGCCTGTGCGCAACGTTTTTCACGGCGAAAAGACGCCGTGCCAAGCTCGAGGCAGAACTCGACTCCTCTGACGATATCTAATGCGTAATGGGCTGGCTCTGGGTATCCAGAACCAGCCCATTTGATGTTCGATGAGCCGAGTCGACGTCTCTCACAAAAGTAACTAGGAGCTAGCGAGGCCTATCCGAATTGGCCTCATTGGCGGTGTCGATCTCGAGCGCCGTGCGGCGGGCACTGTAGGCGACGAGGCCGGCGCCTGCCGCGGCGAGTGCTGCAGCGGCTGCCGTGAGGGGAACGTTGGCATCGCCCGTGCCCGCAAGCGCGCCCGCTTTTCCGGAGCGCTTGTTATTGCCGTGGTCCTTGCCACTGCCGGAGCTGCTTCCGCCGGAGCCGCCGCCCTCGTCAGTACCGCCGCCACTTGAGCCACCATCGCCGTCCGCCGTCATCGGGGCGTCGTGAAGCCCTGTGGCGTCCGCGCTGTCGCATACGCCGACCTGAACTTCTGAGCGTTCGCATGCCGCGTCGGGCACGTGGAGCTCATGCAGTACAGCACCCAGCGCCGAGTTCGCGCCCGGTCGAATTTCTTCGAGCGTTACGGGATCGAGCGCCACCAGATTACGCGCCTTCGCATACAGCGTTACGCGTTTGCCCACTTCGTCGCTCCAACTCTCGGGGATGGCGAAGCTCATACGGAACTGTGCCGTGCAACCCGGTGCCAGCACGGCGTTGCCGTTGTCGGCTACCAGCGGGTGCGTTGCAAAACGTGCGCCCAGCGTCTCGAGCGCGTACTTCACGTGTGCCATATCGTTGGCCGAAGCGTCCTCGGCAAGCTCTGGATCGTAGATCGAAGCCATGCGTGCGTTCACTCCGAATCCGATGGATGCGCTGGAGAACGGCTGGCTGGAGCCCTCTCGGTACAGATCGATCGTGCCGGCGGTCAGTAAGGTGTTGCCGTCGTTTCGCACCGTGACCATGAAGGATTCGCCTGCTGCTCCGGGCACCACCGCGCCCGAGGTAGCAACGGCGCCCGTCGGAGTGGCACACGCCACCAAGGGCACTTCGATGTCGTGCAGCTCTGCCTCGCTCTTCTCCGCGCTCACAATGTGCGTGGCGAGCGCGGAGAGCATGCCTCCCGACGTCAAAAATGTCGTTATCTGATCGACGGGATGGTCCAGCTCGCACATCACAAACGGCTCCGTGAACAGATCGCCCGCCAAGGTGCTGGCGAAGATGCGGAAGTGCTTGCCCATCACTGCAACCGGGTTGCCTTCTTCGTCGTAGGTTTGTCCCACCTTGCCATCGGTGTTCTCTACATAGAGCACGCACCTGCCGTTGTTGCTTACGCTAAACGATGCCGGGCCACAGCCTGCGGCACCCACGGGCTGCGTTGCAAATGCCGATGCGCCTCGCGTCCACGTAACATGCTGCAGCTGCTCGTTGACAGTTGCCAAAAAGCCCGTGTGCTGCGGCCACGGCACCGCGTGGGGTACTGTGGCATCTGGCGACATAACGCCCCAGCCCGCGATGGACTGGCCGATCACGGCGTACGATGCGCAGCCGCAACCGTCTGCGGTCTCGTATGCAACGGGCACCACCATTTTGCCGTTGATATTCTCGGGCTCACCCAGCTCGATGCTCGACGGTGCTTGCGGAAAGCGGAGAACTTGGCGGAACGTCAGGCTGTCGCCCGAAACGTCCGACCATAGGGTAAAGCACTCCAGCGCAACCTCAGCCTCGCTGCCGAGCGTCTTTTCTGCGGTGGTTCCGCGGCGGTGGAGGTAGGCGCCCGACAGGCGCCCGTCGACAAGTGTCTTGCCCACCGTGATGCGTGGGCACTGCAAGCAATGGTAGCCATCCTCCTGAAGGCGGCCGCGCGAGATGCTGCGCCACGACGTGTGCGATATCACGCGAACTCCGTCGTTGCTTATGCGCAGGCGCACAACGGACAGTATGCCGGATGTGCTCGCCGTATCGAAAAGGGTGTTGTCGCCGGCGGGGCGCTCGCCCGAGACCAGCAGCACGTAGGCGTCCTGGTTTCCTCTTCCGTCCGTATATTCCACTACGTCGAAGTCGTAATCGTATATGCTGTCGCGCTCCACGTCGCCCTCGCCAAACCCAAGGGGAAAGTCCACAGGCGTGGGAGCGGACCACGTTCCGTTTGCCTTTGTGTGTACCACCAGGCGCGAGCGACCATTGTCGCCGTAGCGCACCGAGGCGATACGGAACAGGCATTCTACGCCGGCAATCATTGCCAGCTTCATGTGGGCTTCGCTGAGCACGCCAGCAAACAGCACGCTGTCGCTCGAGGGCTTGATGCCGCCACGCTCGTCTTCCGATACACCAGCAGAATTGGCGTTGGGGTCCGCAGCGGCGTCCTTCGCCTGCCCGATATAGGTGTACTTATACATCGTCGCGGCGTTTTCGTCGTTCTCTATCAGTGCATGGACGAAATGCTCGATCTGTCCTGTGTCGTCGCTTTCTGCATCCGCCTCGAGCTCAATGCGCGTGACCGCTTGATCCCAATCGCGCACGACGGGCGCGACGTTTACGACAGCGGCCTTAACCTCGGCGCGTGCGAGCAGCTCGGCGTTGGTGACGATGGTGGCCGATGCGATAAATTGCGGCACGCCGCCCGCCTCGATGTTGCCGGCCGAGCCGAAGCGGGCATCCAGCGTGTAAGGCGTATCTCCACCCAATGCGAGCTCAGAGCGCTGGAGCACATACTGGTTGCCATTGTTCACCGACATATTCCACGAATCGAGGAGTGTGGGCCACGACCCCGACCAAGCCTTGGTGGTCCACTTGAACATTACGAACTGGAGTATCACATCGACATCGACGTCTGCACCCACGCGCAGCCGCGGAAGCTGGTGCCCGTCCGCCTTCTCGTACCCAATGAACAGGGTGAGGGATGCGGCGCCACGCACGGCAGACGAGGCGACGCCTGCAACGCCGGCGCCAAAGGTGACGGCAAGCCCGATCTGGATAGTGAATGAGCCCGAGGTGTTTGAATAGTCGAGCGAAATGTTCTTGAAAAACGCCGCGCCGCTGCCGTGCGTGTGGGCACCCACGGCGAGCGCCAGCTTCGCCAGCACCCAGGGGTTGACGTTTAGGAAAAACGGCACCGGTCCTAGGGTAAACTGTTCTGTCCAATTGAGGTCGGTTCTTACCTGGAAGAGGGCCTTAATATTGCCGTATGCGGGGTCGTTGTTGTTACCCCAGGTTTTGCCCACCCAATCGTAGGCGAGCGAGCCGTACACCTGTGTTGCGATATCCATCGTGAATAGCAGCGTGCAATGGTGGCGAAGGAGCTTGGTGTTTCTTGGATCGGTGCCCGAACCGGCACTCATGCTCTTGTACTGATTCCACTTCCCCTCCATCTCGTCGAGGTAGCGGTTTGCCTGCTTGGCGCCCGACTCACGCGGTGACTTCTTCCAGTATTCAGGATCAGGGTTGCCCGAATCGTTCATATAGCTGGCTGGTTTGTATCCTCCGCCAAACAGTACGTACCCGGCAAACGAGAAATCGAACAAAATGGGGAACGAGGGCATCCAACACGTGAACTTATTGCCGCCGATGCCGGGAAACGCCGCGGGGAAATCAAACGGAGTGATCTCTTGGTCCATGGTAGTGGGGACGATAGTGGTCGATCCGGATTCCGCCTTTGCCGCCGGCGCGGTAACAACGGCCATAGGGGATGAGAGCGTGTAGGTTTTGCCCTGGTAGTCGAGGACAAAGCGCAGCTTGCACCCTTCTTCCAGAAGGCCCGAAGCTGCATCAAGGAACGTGTCTTCAAGCGTGAACGTTGCCAGATTATCCGCACCCGATGCGCTGGCCTTGACTTGGCCAATCTGCGTGAAGGTTTCGGGTGAGCTGCCCGCGGCAGGCGTCACTTTGTTGATGCGCAGCGTTGCCTGTCCACCCTGTGGCAGATGTGCCTGCACGGTAAAGGCGTGCGTATCGGGCTGCTCGTTTGCCGTGTCGTCCTTCGGCAATGTCATGAACGTGGCTTCAGCGTACTGGATGTCCCATTCGTCGAATGTGAGCTGGCGGAAGTACGGCTCGCCGTCGGAAAGCGGACGCGTGGGCGCGGTTATGGCGGTGCCGCCCTGGATACGCGCAAGGGGAATCTCGACATCACGGTAGCCCGCCATGCTAATGGAGATGCCGCCGTTAAAGTCGTACGCGTCGAGAAGCGTTGCCTCGTCCACGTAGCCTTCCGAAAGAGGCGCGACCTCAAAGATGGCCGTGCCCTCGTCGTCGGTAGTGGCGGAGAGCTGCTTGCCCGCGGCATAACGCGACGCGAGCGTGACCTGGGCTCCCTTGATGGGCATATTCTTGTTGGCGACGTCGATCACAACCACACCAAACATGGTGCGCGAGAGCACCAGGACCTTGAAGGGGTCTTCTTCGTCGGCATAGGCCGCGGTGGGCGCGAACGGCAGCAGGAAGGCATTTTCGCTTCCCGGCACGCGAGGCAACATAATGCTCGCTAGCGAGGATGTTCCGGCGATAAGTAGCGAACGGCGATCAAGCATTTTGGGCTCCCATCCCGCAAATTTCGGTGGAAATAATCCAATTTTGCGAGAAGGTGCCCCGTGGCGGTAGTGCCGTTCGAGGGTCAAAATGTCCAATTTGAGCGCGCGAAAGCGCTAGGCCCCCGGAGTGCTTTCGATACGCCGGGCAGTCTGGCCGCTAGCGCAACATGTGGGCAACCAGCTCGGCGCGAGTTCCGATACCAAGCTTGGCATACACTCCTGATAGGCGGTTTTTGACGGTGCCCGGCGATACTCCCATATGGCGTGCGATTTCGGCGTTGGTCCACCCGCGACAGGCGAGCATGGCCATGGTGAATTCCGTGGTCGTCAGGTCGTCAGCCACGTCCTCGCCCGAATCGGGGTTGTGGATGCGCCGCCAGCCGTAGCTGAATCGATACGTAATCTCGATGATGCGTGCGAAGTCGTCAGGGTATTGCGTTTTTAGACACGCCTCGATAAGCCCCTGCAAAAGGCCGTGGTGCTCGCCGATAAGTTCGACAAGGCCGTCGGGGCGCGCAACGTTCCAAGCAGCTCCGAAGTGCGTTTTTGCGGCGTCGATGTCCTTGAGGCTCATGCATGCCATGGAAGCTGCCAGGTGCAGGAACAGCTCCGAGATGGGATAGCTTCCCTGTTTCATGATCAGGGCATTTTCCACCATGCCCAGGCTGCGGCCATATTCGCCGCGCAGATACAAGGCGTGCGCCATCACATAGCTGGCGAACAGGCGCAGGCCTTCGGGCAGATGCGCCGCAAGCGGATAAAACTCTTCGGCGGAATACGGGGAAGGCAAGTGCAGCAGGACGCTCGCGGCCGAGGCGAACAGGATGTGCATGGCGTGGACGGCAGGCGATTCCTTGTCGGCTGGCGTATCGAGGATGCCAGCAAGGCACCGGCGGGCATCGGCGATACGGTTGAGCGACAGACTGGCGTATCCGCAGATAAAGCATGCGGAATAGCGCAGTGCGGGGTCGGTGGCGTCAAGATAGGGGCGCGCTGTCTTGGCAGCGAGGGTGGCCTGTCCGCGAAAGTACAGCGCTTCTGCCGTGGCAATGGCGCGCGAATCGGGGTCGGAAATGCCTGCAACCGCAGCGTCAATCTGCCCCGGCACAAAGGCGGTGCACATCAACGGCATGGGAACGCATGGGTAGCCATCGCAGTCCATCTTCCATCTCCCAACAGCTGGCAACACTGGCAGCAATTGTACTCCTGTTACTCGGGACTGGAATTTTTGGGTATTGCCTACGATTATGCCGAACGCATAAAGGAAGAGTCTATTGGCGATGCTCTCAAGGTGGCTACCGAAGCCAAGCTGACCTCGATATTAGGAAAAATTGCCACCCCTGCAAAAAGCTCTGTCGCAGTGATGGGAAACGCATCTTCTGGGCATTCCGGCGTCTCCAGCTAGCGCTGGACTGCTGCTGTCGCCTGCGCGTTGGCGAGCGGGGCGTGGGGACCGTCCGGCGACCAGCGGTGACGGGCGAGCCCTGCCGCGTGCGTGGGCCTCCATCGGCGTAGACCCATGACCCCTATGGCATCGGAGAAGTCCACCATCGCGTCCAGGACCTTACCGTCCGGCACGCCCAGCCTAGCGGCTCCCTTGAACCCAAGGTTGAAGGGGGGTGTTGTACAAGGCATATGGGGCCGAGTGGAAGTGGATCAAAAGAGCGTTACTTGACGTTTCATGCATAATGCCAACCGCCCCGCGATATCACGTTCGCAGCGCGCAGGGGCCGGAGAATCTTCGCGATGAGAGTTGACGTCTAATACCTTGCATCGTATAGTGTGTATAGCATAGTATATGACGAGAGGAGGTGTGCGGATGGAGGCACAGATGAAGCGCGGCTTCCTGGAGGCCTGCGTGCTCGCGGCCGTCTCCGGCGAGGAGTCCTACGGCTACCAGATCGTGAAGGACGTACCGGCGAGCATGGGGCTCACGGAGTCGACGCTCTACCCGCTGCTCAAGCGCCTGGAGAAGGCCGGGTGCATCACGGCGCGCTCCGCCGAGCACAACGGGCGGCTGCGCCGGTACTACCGCATCACGGACGACGGGCGAGCGCGCATCGAGGAGTTCCTGGCCGAGTGGCCGTCCGTACGGGAGATTTACGCATACGTTGAGGAGGCGCACCATGACGCGCGATGAGTTTCTGGGCCGGTTGGGCGAGCTGCTCGCCTGCCTGCCGGCCGAGCAGGTGGAGGAGACCAAGGCGTTCTATGCGGAGGCCATCGCCGACCGCATGGAGGACGGTATGAGCGAGGAGGAGGCCGTGGCCGCCATGGGCACGCCCGGCGAGGTGGCGGAGGCCACGCTCGACGACCTGCCCGCCGTGCCGCGCGCGATCGCGAGGACGCGCCGGCGCAGCACCGCGCTGCTGTGGGTGCTGGCCATCGTGGGCTCCCCGGTGTGGGTGCCGCTGCTCGCCGCCTTCGCCGCCGTGGCCGTCACGGTCTATATCTGCATCTGGGTGCTGGCGCTCTGCGTGTGGATCGTCGCGGTGGCACTCGGGGGCGTGGGCGTAGTTGAGCTCCTGCTTGCCGTAAGCGGCGTCATCATCGGCCACTTCCCGTACGCCCTCGCCTCGGCGGGCGTGGGGCTCGGCCTCGTCGGCGTGGCGCTCTTCGTTGGTGCTGGCGCTTGGGCAGCCTCAAAACAAATTGCGCGCCTCTCGGCGCTCTGGGCGAGGAAGGCCGCCTCGCCCTTCTGGAAGGGTAAGGGCGAGAAGGGCGGCGCTGCCGCGCATCTCGCGGCGTAGAAAGGAGTGAGTACCATGACCAGTGCGAAGAAGATCTACCTCGCCGTGGCGGGCGGGCTTATTGCCGCGGGCATCGTACTCGCGGGCATCGGCTTTATCGCCTCAGGCCGCGATCAGGCCGTGTTCACGACCCAAATCGACATGCGTGACAACACCATCGTGCTCGGCGGCGTCGAGGTGGACGAACCCGAGGGCATCCCGTTCATCAGCCGGCTCGCCATTCTTGGCGAGATCGACACCTCCGACGTCGCCGACCCCGCCGCGCCCTAGGCGCAACGAGCCCGGGCACTCCGTCCGCTAATTTGATTGAGATGGATCGCTCCTACTACGCGAGCATTGAGGTCGGGCAGCGCAATGTCAGCCTTTCAAATCTCAAGAAGATTACCGACGGCTTTCACATCACCATTTCGGAGCTCATGCGCGGTGTCGAGTAGATGATTCTCATCTGACTTGGCTCGTTCATGTTTAATCTGTCTCGTTAACCGAAATATGCAAATCTGGTTAATCAAATAATTGGAATCTGGTTAAATGAAAACTGTAAATTTGGTTAAACGCACTGGTAAGCAATGGTGAAAACTATGCCAAATAAGTACTACGCTAGAATTATCGAAAATGAGCTCGACCAGATGCTTGGGATATTCGGTGCCGTTCTCATCGAAGGACCTAAATGGTGCGGGAAGACAACCACGGCCGGGACCCGTGCGGCGTCCAGGCTCCTCCTCATGGACCCGTCGCGCAACTTCGAGAATCGCTTCCGTGCCGAGACGGACCCGGCGCTTGCCGTTTCCGGCGAGGTGCCGCGGCTGATCGACGAATGGCAGGAGGTTCCGAAACTTTGGGACGCGGCACGGTTTGAGTGCGACAACCGCGGCGGCGAGCCTGGCCAGTTCATATTTACGGGGTCGGCGACACCGCGAGACAATGAGCGGCCGATGCACAGTGGCGCTGGAAGGTTCGCTAAATTGCGCATGGACACCATGACGCTTTTCGAACTTGGGAAATCTAGCGGTGCGGTTAAGCTGTCGGGCATCATTTCTGGCGAAAAGTTCAGGGGCGCCTTCGGATCGATGGGTTCTGCCGAGATCGCCGAGCGCATCGTTTGCGGTGGATGGCCGGCGTCGATTGGGCGTGACGCGCGAATTGCGTCCGCGACGGCAAAACGATATATCGAGATAGTCGCTGAGGAAGACATCCCCCGCGTCGATGGCTCTCGACGAGATCCTGAGAAAGTGAAAGCCGTCATCGCGTCGTTGGCGCGCAACGAATCCACTCTTGCGACGCTCAAGACGCTTGTGGCCGATTTGGGTGGCGACGTATCGAGACAAACAGCGGCATCATACATATCCCTTCTTAGCAGATTGAGTTTCGTCTGCGATATCCCCGCATGGAATCCCGCGATGAGATCTCCGGTGCATCTGAGGGAGGCGCGTAAGCATCATCTTGCCGACCCGTCGCTTGCAGCGGCTGCGCTCGGGGCGACTGTGGAGACGTTGTTGTCAGACTTCAAGACACTTGGGCTGCTTTTCGAATCGTTGGCGCTCCATGATCTATGGGTCTATGCGAGGGCAAACGGAATGGGCCTTTATCACTATCACGATTCCCGCGATCTTGAGGTCGACGCTGTCATAGCGGCTCCAGGTGGGATGTGGATTCCCGTTGAGGTCAAGCTCAGTTCCGCTCAAATCGAAGAGGCATCTGACAATCTTGTTGCCGTCGAAGAGCGGATGGTTGCTGCCGGAAACACCCCGCCGGTTTCTAAAGTAGCGATTATTGGATTTGGTTCACAAGCCTATGTTACCGACCGCGGCGTCCAAGTTGTTCCATTGGACGTTCTCGCGCCGTAACGCTGCGGGCGAAGTGAAATCGACGCATCTTTTAGATTTCTTCAATTTGTGCGTAAACCAACAATGCCGTAATTACGCTATGTCGTTAGTGCGAACATCGCATCTTCAGTAGTCGAAGCTCGTTCGCAAACGGACCTCTTTACTTGCAAAAAAGGAGACAGCACCGCCGTCTCATGAACCACGTGGCCACCGCGCTCCCGGCAACGCCAGCAAGCAGCACAAAGCACGGGATTAAATTATTCAGATAAATGCGCCTTAACGGGTGATTTTTGGACGACGGGGCCCGGCCGGCGGCGAGGTGTTTGGTAGTCGAGCGATCCCGCAGGCGCAGCCGAGGACCAGCGAGACACCAAATACCTCGTCGCCGGCCGGGCCATGTCGCGGCACCAAAAAACGCCCGTGCGCTCGATGGATTCGGATGCCCGACAGAGGCTCCTTATGGCTGCTTCCTTCCGGACCTGACCAGATTCGGAACATGTCGTCATCCGAACCCATCGAACGCGCTAGGCGCTCGGTATATCTTACCTGCTCCCGCCCGCCACGGCAAGTGGGGCGAACCCATCGGATGGATTCGCCCCACTCGTCCATATCGCTAGCGGCGCCTGCGGTACAGGACCGCGCCGCCCGCTGCGGTCAGCGCGCCGATGCCGGCCATGGCGCCGAGCGCCTCAAGCGGCAGGCTGCGGTCGCCGGTGTCGGGCATACCGCCCTTGGAGCCGTCACCGCTAGCGCCGCTGCCGGAGCCGTTATCTGAACCGCCGCCCGAGCCGCCGCCCGGCGTGCCGGGGTTCTCGGGGGTGCCGGGCTCCTCGGCGTAGCTGTTGGTGAAGACCGGCGGCATGTTGGCGTCGCCCTCGTAGGAGACCTTCGCCGACAGATAGCCCGTCTTGGTGCCGTCTGCCGCCTCGTCGCTCACCGTGACGACGATCTTGTGCACCGCCTTGTCGTAGGTCACGTGCGCCTGGCCGTCGTCGACCTCGCTCACCGTGAAGGTGTAGGTGCCGGCCTGCTTGAAGGTCAGCGCATCGAACGTGACGCTGCCGTCCGCGGCATTCTTGGCGGTCGACATGACCTTGCCGTCCCGGCTCTTGAGCTCAAAGCCAAACTGGCCCGCCTTGAGCTCGGCGCCCTTGAGCACCTTGGCGGCGCCCAGCTTGAGGGTGACGGGTGCGGCCTCGTAGCCGTTGGTGAACGTCACCGAGTCGCCGTCCGTGGGATTGCCCTCGGCATCCGCCAGCTCGTGCTTGACGGTGAGCGTGCCGTTTCCGGCATCGGTGACCGTCGTGCGCACGCAGTACGTCGCCCTGTCGTACGTCACGCCGCCCGCCGTGTCGGCGATCTCGCGCAGCTCGTAGCTGTGCGTGCCGGGCGCGGTGTAGGTAACGGGGCTGAGCGCGACCGTGCCATCGGCGGCGTTCTTGCCCGTCGCCGCGACGCTCTCACTGCCGTCGGCGGCAAGCTCGACCAGCTGGAACTCGAACTCGCCCTCGACCAGGTCGCGGCCCTTGAGCTTCTTGTTCACCTTGATCTGGTCGGTGACGGAGCTCGGCGTCGGGTTCACGCCGTAGGTGTTGGTGAACTCGAACGCGCCCTTGCCCTCGGGCGTACCCTCTGCGGGCAGGACCTCCGCGACGAGCGTGCCCGCGTTGGTGTCCTCGACCACCTTGACCGTGAAGGTCCTCGTCGCCGTCGCGTCGTTGACCACGCCGTCGACCGAACCGGACTCGCTCACCCGGTAGGCGAACGTCTTGGTGCGCAGGCCGCCGCCGTCGATCTCGACGTCATCGAGGTCGCTCGGCTGCCTGAACGTGACGTGGCCCAGCTCGACGTTGCCGGCGGCGTCGTTGGTCGCCTCGGTCACCGTCTTGCCGGAGGCGTCGACCGGCGCGGGCGCGCCGTCCAGCGGCGTGATCTTAAAGGTGTACTTGCCCGCAATGTCGGCCTGCGTGAGGCCGAGTCCGGCCTGGCGGAGCGCCAGCGTCTTGGTGCCCGCGAGGTCGACCGTCGCCTCGTTGGTGCCGTAGCCGTTCACAAACGACAGCGTGCCGTCGGAGCCCTCGGGGTAGACCACGGCCACATCCAGCCCGCCCTTGCCGTTATCGGTCACCTTGACCGTGATATCGAAGCTCGAGGCGGTCGCCGTCACGCCCGCGGACAGCTGGTCCGCATCGTCCTCGGATACGGTATAGGGAATGACCCAGGAGCCGTCGGCAGCCCTGGTAGCGGTGCCGTGCGCCACCATCCGCTCGAGAGCGTCGGTGGTGTAGGCAATGGGCGAGAACGCAAGCCCCGCGGCCTCGCCGTCGCCGGAGGCCTGGTTGGTCGCGGTCGCGACCACGTTACCTTGGGCATCGCGGACGGAGAACGAGAACTCGCCCGCCGCCGCGGCGCGGCCCGTCAGCGTCTTGGTGGCGTTGATAACCGCGCTGCCCTCGCCGCCGAGCGTTCCGGTGGCCTCGTAGGAGTTCTCGAACGCGACCGTCACGGGCGCGGGCGTCTCCGTGGCGTCATCTGCCGTGGAGACCTCGCTGCGTGCGACCTCGACACCGTCCTTGGCAACCGTGGTCGTGACCGTGAGCTTGCCCGTCGCGGCGTCGTAGCCGGGCGCGATGGTCACCGTGCGCGGCGCGGTGTCGTTGGTGTAGCCCTCGCCGCCGAGCTTGGTCTCGGTGACGGTGAAGCTGTAGGTCTTGCCCGCGTCGGCGTCGGTGAACCTCACGTCGCTGCCCGCAGCACCGCCGACGAGGTCGACCAGGTCGGCCTCTCCGTCATCGGCAGCGGCCACGGCGTAGGCATCCTTGTCGGTCTTGAGGCCGAGCTTGGCGGCCGTCTCGGCGTCGGCGGTCACGGTGAAGGCGAACTGTCCCGCCTCCATGGCGCGGCCGGAGAGCGTCTTGGACAGGCGCACGCCCGCGCGGGCCGAGTAGTCGAGCTCGGTCGTGTAGGTGTTGACGAAGTCGCCGCCGCTCACCTGCGCGATCGCGGGCGTCGTGGCCGTGAGGTTGCCGGAGCCGTCGTCGGTCACGGTCACCGTCATCGTGGCGGCGTGGCCGTCGTAGTCCACACCGGCGATGGCGGAGCCGTCATCGGGCCTGACCTCGCGCACCGCGTAGGTGAAGGTCTTGGCGCGCACGCGCTTGCCGCCGACCTCGGCGAACCCGGCGTCCTTGATGTCATCAAGCGTGTAGCGGATGGGGCCGAAGTCGAAGGCGACCCTATCGCCCGCCTTGGTGCCGGCGGCGGCCGTCACGCTAACGGTCTTGGAGCCGTCGGCAGACCCCTCGGGCATGGGGGCGCCGCCCTCGCCCGCGAGCGCGAACTGGAAGCTGTCGCCCTCGGCCCAGTCGCGGCCCTCGAGCGTCTTGGTGAAGAGCCCCGCGGTGGAGACGTCCCTGCCCTCGGCGGCCGTTCCGTACGTGTTGGTGAACGCGACGGTCGCGCCGTCCTCAGTCACGGCGCCTTCGGCCTTGGAGCCATCAGCCCCGTTGACCGCGGTCGTGTAGCCCTCGGCGGCGTCCTCGGTCACGGTGTAGTGCACGCCCACGGGCAGGCCGGCGATGACCTTCTCCCCGCCGTCCTTGAGCGTGAAGGTCGCCTTGCCGTCCGCGAACGTCACGGCGTTCTCGCCCTTGCCGAAGGTGCCGGAGACGGGCTCGCCGTCCCCATCGGTCAGCGTGACCGCAAAGCCGAACTCGCGCTGGCTGTCGCCGCCGACGACCGTCTTCTTGACGGTGAGGCTGCCCTCGCGGGGCACGCTGTTGTGGGTCGTGTTGGTCTGCGACTCGTTCTCGCCCACCTCGACCGTGGCGGTGTTGGCGATGTCGTCGACCACGGCGGCTTCGGCGGAGACCTTCACGTCGAAGCTGAGCGTGCCCGCGGCGCCCGCAGTCTGCTCGCCGAGCGACCAGGTAAGAGTGCGCGTCGCGGCGTCGTAGGCGGCGCCGTCGGCAGAGCCCTCGACGTAGTCAACGCCCTTGGGCAGGACATCGGTCACCGTCACGTCGGCCGCCTGCGCGGCGCCCCTGTCGTCGACGCTGTTATTGGCCCAGCCGATGGTATAGGTGAGAGTATCGCCCACGCCCACCGGCTTGCCGTCCACATCGACCCTGGCGCCCGAGGCGTCCGCCTTGGTGACGGTCTTGGTGTTGTCGTGCGGCGTGAAGGTGTTGGTGAAAGTCTTCTTGCCCCGCTCGTTGGAGATCTCGGCCTTAAGACCGGCACCAGTCTGAGTCACTGTGATGTCGAAGGTGTAGGCATGCGCATCGTCCTCAATCAGGACATCGCCGTTTGCTTTCTCGGTCACGGTCGCGTGGTAGGTACCCAGATTGGTGAAGCTGAGCTCGCCAAAGGAAACCTTGCCGTCCTTGTTATTCTTCGCCTCGATTGGGTAGCCTTCGAGCACATTGCCCGCACCGTCGGTGAGGGAGAGCACAAAGGTGAATTCCCCCTCCTGGAGGCCGGGCTTGCGGCCGCCTGCGAGCACCTTGGTGAGCTCGGGGACGGACGCCGTGGCGGGAGCAGGGTCGAAGGTGTTGGTGAAAGCGGCGGCGGCGACCTGGTCGGCCGAGATGGAACCATCAGCCCTGGATCCCTCGGCTCCGTTCACCGCAGCTTTGTAGCCATCGGCGGCACGTTCGGTCACCGTGTAGGCAGTTCCCGCGGGCAGCCCCGTGATCCTCGCCGTCTGGCCATCTTTGAGCTTGAGGGTCGCCTCGCCGTCCTCGAACGTCGCGTCACCGTAGGTGCCGGATACTTTGCGGCCCATGGCATCGGTGGCCTCAACCACAAACTTAAATATCTTGTCCGCGTCGACCGCCAGGCCCTCGCGCGCCACGACGGTCTTGGAGACGTCGAGCTCGCCCGTCTTCACGGTGTTGGTCACGGTGAAGCCGCGCCCGGCGTCGCCGGTGACCTTCGAGCTGTAGCCCTCGACGGCGTCCTCGGCCACGGTGTAGGCGACCTCGGAGCCGGACTTCGAGTACTTGGCCAGGTCCTTGAAGGAGCCCTTCCAGTTATTGGACTCGTTGAGCTCGATCGACTTGCCGGTGTCCTTTCCGTCGGCGAGCAGGCGCACGGTGGCCTTGGCGGCCGCCGGGCCGACCCACTTCTTCTCGACGGGCACCGAGACCTTGGCCGCATCGGTATACTGCACGGCTGTTGCCGTGGTAAAGAGATGGTTGAGCTGGAGTGTGCCCAGATCGGTACCATTGGTGGCATCATCGTCTTGATAAAGAGCCATGCGGTTGATGCCCGTATCGGCAAAGATGGTCGCCAGTTTGCCGTCGCGCTCGCCACCGTTCTCGACATAGCACAAGACGGTCTTGGTGCCCTGCGTCGTCTTGTCATAGCGCATATGCATCCAGTTGTCCGCAGGACTTGTCGGGCCCCATGTCAGGTTTCCGTTGGCGTCAACGACTGCACTCTGCAGCTTGCCCTTAATGTGCGTAAGCGTGTTGTCGATGGAATCGGGAGAGCCAAACTGCGCTAGGGAAGCAATCAGCGAACCCGGGCCGCTCATGCTGCGCACACCGTCGCTCATCTCGCCGGCATCCACATACACACCCGAATCGTCCACGATCACCTTGGTGATAGTGTTGTTGATCTCATAGCCATCCGGGCTTTCTGACTCACGCAGGTAGTACGTACCCTTGATAAGGGGTTTGTGATTTTTCGAATCGAGTGGGAAGCATGCAGCACCCTCAATGTCATACGGATAGGTCATGCCGTTTGCCTGCACGGTGTCATACGGCGTGGCGCCGACTTCAATGGCATACGTGCTGGGGCTATCGCCGGTAACGTCCTCGGCCTTGTACAGCTCAAACGTCGCGCCGTTCACGGGCTTGCCCAGGTCGTCAACCTTCTGCACAAACAGACGGTTCTGAACGTTGGTGAGGTGGATCACCGTAGAGAACTGCCTGTTTGTCGCTCGATATTGGACCATGGAGGTGTTGTCTTTGGTTGCCCCCGCCAGAGACGATGCCGTGGTGTGATACACCGCCACGGTATATTCCGCCTTTGACATGTCCGTCATCATGGCGGCGTACTTCTCGATATCTCCGGGCAGCGACCCGACCGTTACCTCATAGTCGTCATTGGTGTTGACGCCGAAGACGCTCGTATCTGCCGATCTGGCAGCCTCGACCGCGCCCTCAATGCCGTGTTTGGAGCACAGCTTATAGCCTTTGAGCGGGTTGCCTGTGACCGCCGTCCACGCATTTTCGTCCGTGTCACTCTTGTTTTCATCGGTGCGCTTGAGCACAACGGCGAAGGTCGTACCCGAACTAATAACGTGGCCTTTATTGTCTTGCGTATCTTTATGTAGGGAAATGGTCTCCTTAGCGGCCAGATAGCCGCCGTTCAGCCACATGCGGCTACCCTTCCATTGTTCGCCGTCGGCTGTTTCAACCGTTGTCTGCGGCGCAACTACCACGCCACCCGAGCCGGTTGCCGCGGCTGGCTTGTACTGCAAATGCAACTCGCCTGGAGTTGCGGTGGTTGATGAGGTCAGGCTCGAGCGATATCCCGCGGGCAGGTTTTCTTCTTTGAGTACAAAGTAGTCGCAATGATTTTTGTTGTGCTCTTCGTCAAACGAGAGGACGGAGTCGCTCGGCTCGGAGTCGCCCGGCTTTAACTTTCGAAGTATCAGCTGGCCCCCGTTTTCCGTCGTGCCCCGAGCGACGAGCTCACCCGTATTCCAGTCGCAATCTGGTCCACCGGACCGGTACAGCCCGAAGGTTGCGTCATTGACTGCCTCGCCGTTTTGGTCGACCTTCGCGACCTCGGACGACGGCAGGGTGGTGAGGTTAAACTTGAGCGACATGTTCGATGCACCCGCGCCACGCTCCAGATAGAAGAAGCTCAGCGTGTGCTTGGTGCTGCCGAGGAAGGTGTTGCCGGAGAAGTTGGTGGCATCTGCGCCGGCGGCTTCGAACATCGCCCTAATGGTGGTGTCTTGAATTGTCTTTTCGGGATCATTTGCATTGTCAACATGCCCGACATGCACGCCACCGGTGGCGAAGTTGATCTTGAGCGTCGCCTTCTCGTGGATGCCACCCAGATCGCCCACGAGTACGCCATCGATGTACACCCAAACGTCGTCGTCGCCCGAGAACTCAAAGATCATATCCTCGTTTTTGGTGGTCTTGCCACCGTTAGGCTGGACAAACTCCGTGGTCATGGACATGCCAAAATGGTGGTTGAGCTTATCGTTCTCATCGTCCGTTATTCCTATAGGAGAGAGCTGACCGTTCTCCTCTTTAAAAACCTTGCCAGCCGAGTCAAAGGGAAAGAACTGACCCAAATTTGTATCTAATACCTTGCTCTTATATACGCCCGCAGAATTGTAGACGTTAAAGGAATTCGTCGTTGGGTTATACACAGCATAGTTGCCGCTCTTGCCAGACGAGTCATCGCTCTTGCCATACGAGTCATAAACGTAATAGCCGCCTTTGAGCTGGAAAAGGCCTTGCACGTTGTTGTAAACGGCCTTGCCGTCCTGTTTGTCATTGTTAAAGAGATAATCGAGCGACTCGTCTTCGTACGTACCGTGCGTGTTATTGGAGGCGTAGGTGCCATCAATCTCCGGATAACCATTTACCAGCGTGTTCTTCACAAATGAAAGACGTCCAAAACCCTTGGTATCGCTTCTGCCCGTCCACTTGTTAATGCCCGTGCCGGCACCACCATTGAACTTGAGCTGGTGACCTTTGTTGATGCCGGTGTTGTTATTGCCATTCTTGTTGTTTATGTTCCTCGAGCTGTCGTTATCGCCATCCACGACCCAGTAGTCGAACAGATTGACCGTGGTGCCAATAGGATTCACCGTCTTCACGGTATGGTTGCTAAAGAGAACTGTCTGGTCGGCCGATGCGCTTGTCGCACCAAACATGAGTGCACATGCCGCCAGCGGGACGGTCAAAATCCTTAGAGCGCGCTTGACTGTATTGGTTTTTTCGCCAAAAGGCTTCAGCTTTTCTCGAGCTCTCGCACACACGCGATTCATGAAGGCCCTCCCCAATCCATGAGGACGGCAAGCAGCGGCTCATTATATATGTGTCGTCGTCCCCATCGATGCAAATATACGCCCCCCCCCGCGCAGAAACGCAAGGCAGGACATCGCTATATGCTTAAAATTGTAGCAATTTGGGTGACCTGAAATTTCGCCTCGGGTTGCCACTCAGGCTCAAAATCGAACCACTCGCGCCATCGACATACCCCAGTAGGACAACTCGACCGGCAATCTTTATCCCCCACAACCCACAAAGTAGCTAATTTGGGGTGGGGCTATTTTGACTACTCGGCCAAACCGGACTCCCGGGGAAATAAGTTCTAGAGGCGAGCGAGGTCGTAGGATTGGGCGGCTGCTTCGCCGGCGCAGATGAGGTTGGTTGTGGCTTCCTGAGGGTTGAGCGCCTGGTCGAGGGGCATGGGCTTGCGGCAAATCGGCAAAACCAAGTCGATGCCCTGCTCTTACACCGCATCCAGGTTGTCGGCACGACCGCCCACGACGGCGACCA
>CAJLAV010000011.1:0-25906 GCA_905204735.1 uncultured Collinsella sp.
GAACGTCAGATTGTCCAAATGCGGCCCGCGCAGCGTCGGTAGGTTACGGCGTTTGGTAAAACGCCGTAACTCGACGCCGTAACTCTAAAGCTCCGTTACTTCAACGTTGTTGTAGATCTCGTCCCAGCGGTCCATGACCAGGTGGCCGGTCTTGGGATCCATGGCGTTGAGCTTACCGCAGGTATTGGCGGTCTTGAGCACGGTGACGTCGTCGGCACCAGCAGCAATGGCATGCGCAAAACCGGCGATGGTCGAGTCACCGGAACCCGTCGCGTTCACAGCCGCAATCGCAGGCGTCTTGGCGCGGAACGCGCGGCCCTCATGGAAGCCCACCGAACCGGCAGCGCCCATCGAAACGACAACCCAGGGGATACCGGCAAAACGGTCATCGGCGGCAAGCGCCTCGCGCAGGGCATCGACATCATCGGTCGTAAAGGACGTACCCAGCAGGCCGTTAATCTCGGTCAGGTTGGGCTTTACGAGCTCAGGCTTAGCGTCGGACTCCAGCGCGGCCTCCAGCGATGCACCCGAGGTATCGAGCAGCACCTTGGCGCCCGCCTCCTCAGCGATCTTGACGAGCTCGGCATAGTAGCCGGCATCGACGCCACGCGGCAGCGAGCCCGAAAGCGTCACAACGTCCGCCTTCGCTGCAAGCTCGGCAAACTTGGCCGTAAAGGCCTCGAGCTCGGCCGGGGCGATCTGCGGGCCGCTCTCCAGCAGCTCGGTCTGATTGCCCTCGTGCAGAATATTCAAGCAAATGCGCGTCTCACCGGCGATGGGCACAAAGTCGTTCTTGACGCCATCGGCATCCATGAGCTCGGCCATATAGGCACCCATGTGGCCGCCGAGCAGACCGGTCGCGAGCACGTCGTCGCCCAGCTGCAGCAGCACGCGGCTCACGTTGAGGCCCTTACCGCCAGCGGTCTTTTCGGGCGTCACACGGTTAACATCGTCGATGATTAACTTGTCGAGCTGATAGCGCGTATCAATCGACGGGTTCATGGTAACGGTCAGAATCATATTGAACTCCTGTTCCGGGGCGGCATAACCCGCCCCAAACATACGATAGCTCGTTAAAGGATCTCGATCTCAAAGCCGCGGGTAACGGTCTCCCCCGGCTTGGCCACCAGGCAGCCGCGCTTGTGCTCCAGAATATCGTCCTCGTCGGAGCAGGTGGACAGGCCGCCCCACGGTTCCACGGCCACAAAGTCACCCTCGGGCTTGCTCCACACAATCAGGTACGGCATATCGGGAAACGTCAGGCGCACGCCCTTGTCCTCGGTCTTCTTGGTCAGCGTAACCACGCGGCTCTCGAGCACGTCAAAGATGGTCTCCGCGAAGTCAAAGAGTTCGTGGGTCAGCGGCAGGTCATGGCCAACCATCGGGTTCTTGCTGCGATGCTCAACATCAATCAGGCCCGTCGAGGGAACGGCAGTACAGAGCTCGGCGGCCTCGCGCTGCTCAAAACGGAGCTCGTAGTCGTCATAGGACTCGCCCTCATCAAGCGGGCACTTAAAGCCAGGGTGACCGCCCACAAAGAACGGCATGTCCTCGGTGCCCTCATTGGTCACCTCGTACGACACGGCCACCTTTTCCGAATCAATCGTGTAACGAGCAACGATCTTAAACGGATACGGGTACTGCTCGAGCAACTCGGCATGGTCGGCGGAGCTTAGGCTCAGCGCGACCATGTTGTCGCCCTGCTCCTCGAGCTTCCAGTCCTGTTTGCGAGCAAAGCCGTGACGGGCAAGCTTGACCTCGCGGCCGCCCATGGTCATTGCGCGACCGTCACGAAGGCCACCGCAGATCGGGAAACAAATGGGCGCCTGGCCCGACCAGACCGCCGGATCACCCTGCCACAGGTACTCACGGCCGTTGGCCGCAATAGAAGTGAACGACCCGCCCGCCGTGCTCAACGCAATGCGGACAGAGCCGTTATCAAGAACAAACTCCATGGGAATCTTCTCCTTCACATATCATCTCGCACGATCCATTGTGAACGTCGTGCCTTTAGCAGAAAGGTAATGAGGCAGCGCCGCAAACAAAAGAACAATGCACGTCCAGCCCGCTGGGCCAATTGGGCTGATAGCAAACCGGCCCGCGCCCCATCACAGAAACGCGAGCCGTCAACGGACTAGTTAATTACGCCGGATACCCGCTAATCGTGGTATTCGCCGCGGTCCCACTTCTCCAGGAACTCGTCAAAGAAGTGCGGGTCAGCCTGAGCCTCGGCGTCGGCCTTGTTGCAGGCATCGATCTTGGCGATCAGGGCATCGTGCTCTGGGGTCTTCTCGTAGGGCTCCTCCAGGAAGGCAAGCATGATATCGGCCATCAGGAACTCGCCGGTGATCTTGCCGCCAAAGCCCACGATGTTGGCGTTGAGCTCGCGACGGGCATACAGGGCAGAGGTCATGTCGCGGACCAGGGCGCAGCGGGCGCCGGGAACCTTGTTGACGGCGTTGGTGATGCCGATGCCGGTGCCGCACAGGGCCACGCCAAAGTCGGCCTTGCCGCTGGCAACAGCCTCGCCCACGGCCTTACCGTAGATGGGATAGTGCGTACGGGTGTGGCTGTAGGTGCCGCAGTCGAGCACCTTGTAGCCAGCCTGCTCCAGGCGGTCGGCCAGATAGATCTTCTCGTCCGTAACGATATGGTCGCAACCGATTGCGATGGTCTTCTTCATCAGAACGTCCTTTCGTCTGAATTCACAAGTTGAGGTAGAAGTTCGAGTTCTCGGTGGCTCTCGTTAGGCCATCTTGTTGAGCATGTCGACACGGATCTGGTGACGGCCGCCGGCGTACTGGGCGCGCAGGAACTCGCGAGCGATCTTCTTGGCGACCTCGGTGCCCACAACGCCCGGGCCCATGGTGACCATGCGCGAGCCGTTGTGCTCGCGGGTCATGTAGGCGGAACGCTCGTCGGAAATGTTGGCGACGACCATACCCTTAATCTTGACGGCGGCCATATAGGAGCCGACGCCGTACTTATCGAATGCGAAGCCCTGGGAATCCTTGTGCTCCAGCAGGTCCTTGGCAACGGCGGTCGCGGAATCGACAAAGTCCGCGGCAGGGGTCTCGGAATAGTCGACGACCTCGTGACCGTCGGCGATGAGCATCTCCTTGATGGACTCCTTCATCGACATACCGTCGGCATCGGAAGCGATTACAACCCTCATGACATCCTCCTTGAGAGATACGCAGGTGCGTAGTTTCTGTTTGGAAGTGTTGAATCGCGTTCAGGTCCGGGCATCTGAATGTGCGGTTCTTCACTGTTCATGTTTATTTGAACACATTCGAACAGTAACTGCAACAACTATTTGTTTATCTTTGTTCTTTTTTGAACAAATACCGTTTACGGATGATTGCTGACCGTTTGGATTCAGGGAATGCCCGGCTTGTCACGTATTCAACAAACAAAAAGGGCGGCCGAGAACGCATCTCGCCCTTCTTACGGTTGGTTTTCCAAAGATCGCTTTGCCGCCTACTCAGACTGCCCACCCTTTTTGGCGTGCTTGGACGGAGCACCCAGAAAGCGGCCCGTCAAATAGTTCGCCGGGCCGGAAATATCGATCCCCAGCAGCACGTGTCCTAGCCATAGGAACGCCACGAGCACCAGCAGCGGGATAACGCACGAGGTTACGATCATCACGATGACGCCTTCGATAAGGTCGGTCACCTGCTGCACGATCTCGTCGGTCATCTGCTTGGCACCACTGGTTACCGACGTGACCAGGCTTGAGGCACCGTCGGCAAGCTGCTCAAGCACGTTCTTGGACTCTGTGGACTCGGTCTTTTTCTTGCTTGCTTTGGAGCTATCACTATTTGCCGTACCCGCAGCGTCGGCCGCCTTTTGCTCGGCCGCTTCGATGCTCACTCGATACGTTTCGTCGACCTTTTGCGACACCCATACGCTTGCAGGCACCAACGCCATGCCGATCGTGGCGACCACCAGCACGCGAGTCGCCACGCGGCGCAGGACGGCGCTCGTGCTCCAGCGCCCGTGAATGCCGAGCGACACCGCAAGGAGCACCAGCGCAAACGGGATCAGGATGCCCAGGCCAACCGACCACAAAATGGTCAGCAGGTATTTCTCGAGGTAGAGCACGGCAAGCACGATGCCCAAGTTACCCGAAAGCTGCGCGAGCTGCTCGGCAACCGGCGTTCCCGTATCGCCCGGCAGCGCAGTGATACCCGCAGATAGGGCGACGCACGAGGTCGTGAGCGCCAAAACATTGCCCTTCTTTTGATCGATGACCTCGATGGTGGAGTCCCAAGTCTTGGTATCGGCGAAATGCGGACGAGCTACAAAGCCCGACAGCAGCGCCAGCACCACGAGCGCAACGATAAAGCCAATCTGCAGCTTTTTGTTTGCGCACACGACATCGGACAGACTGGGCTGCAGCTCGGTTACCGTCGTGTGCTCGGTTATCTGGACAGGACGCCCATGAGCCATCTCGTGCGCGTCTCTTTTTTGTATTGACCCGTTATCCGGCATTTGGATACCTCCTCAGTCCGGGGCTTAATGCGAAAGGAAGTATACCCACCGAGCAAAAAACGAACGGGAAGACGAACAGAGCGCACCAAGACTGTCCCCAATGACTATCTCCGGATGAGTTGCGGTGGAATAGGGATTGTTTTGCGCCCGTCGGCCCCTATTCAGTCCCTATTTCACCGCAACTTGGAGGAGGACAGAAAAAGCCCTGTCGCGGGTTTGCGGCAGAGCTTTTGGAAGGGGACGAGGTTGTGCGGGCTCGTTAGGCGAGCTTGGCCTCGAGCTCGGCGATACGCTTATAGGCATCGATGGTAAAGCGGGTCTGCTTCTCCAGGATCATAGTGGTCATGAGGGTATCCTGAGCGTGAGCCATGATGAAGGTCATCTCCATCTCGCCACCGCCGGCCTCCTGCGAAAGCAGTTTGGTCTGCGTGTCGTGGGCACCGATGAGCGCATCGCTGGCATCCTTGTGCAGCTGTTCGGCCTTCTCAAAGTCACCCTCGCGAGCAGCATCGAGCGCTGCAAGCAGATCGGTCTGGGCGTCACCTGCGTATGCGACAATCTCGAATCCAACCATCGAGATTTCTTCTTTGGTTGCCATGTTGCGTTCCTTTCACATATGAACCAATGGAGAGCATCGCGTCCGGGCATACGCGTTGCGTTCTGTATGACAGAAACATTAACATTCAAACAAAAAAGAACAGCGCAAAACGTAATTTCGAACTATGAACGGTCACTTTTCGCCCGTGAACGGTTTTTAAACCAATCCGAACAATATCAAACACAATTATCGGCAACCCAAACAGGTCCGCACCCTAGCGTACATCGCGCACCGTATCGCCCTCGACGAGCTCGCCCGGAAACAGCCTGTGCTCCACACCGGGCGCAACGCCCTCGGCGCCGGCAATCTTGTCGACCGCCCACATGCCGACGCGCTTGTTGTCAAAGCGCACCGTGGTCAGGCGACGGTCGGGCACGATATCGCCCAGGCTGTCATCAACACCCACCACACTCACGTCCTCGGGCACGCGCTTTCCGCGCGACTCGAGCCCGCGAATGCAGCCGTAGGCCATGGCATCGTTGGAGGCATAAATGGCCGTGCAGGTCGGATCATCCGCAAGCACCTGGCCGGCGGCATATCCACTCTGCGCCGTCCAGTCGCCACGGACGAGCTGCGGTGGCTCAATGCCATGCGCACGCAATGTCTCACGCCAGCCTTCCTCGCGCCGCATGCCCGAAAGCGAGCGCTCGGGGCACGAGATAAAGTGCACGGTCTTGTGCCCCTGTTCCAGCAAGTACTCGACCACCTGGCGCGAGCAATCGAACTGGTCGTTATCGACCGTCGAGCACAGCGGGTGCTCCAACATCGTAACGAGCACCGTCTGCATGCCGGGCAGCGGCTCGAAGGTGCCAAAGTCCGCCGGCATGCGGTTCATAATCACGACCATACCGTCCACCGGCAGTGCGCTCATACGCGACGATGCGCTCTCGAGGGTATAGGGGTGTCCATCTACTTTAGTGAGGGTGATGGCATAGCCGTGTTTGTCGGCCGCGGCGGCAAAGCCCTCCATACGGTCGAGGTTGCCGGTGCCGGTAATGTTGAACATGGCGACGCCGACGGTCTTAAACTTACCGCGGCGCAGCGATCGACCGGCAAAATTGGGGCGATACCCCAGCTCGCGCATGGCGGCACGCACGCGCTCCTTGGTCTCGGGGCGCACGCTGGGCGAATCGTGCACCGTACGCGAGACTGTCTGCTCCGAGACGCCCGCGAGACGCGCCACATCCTTAACGGAAACCGATTTTTTAACAGCGGCCATAGGTCGATCTTTCTATGTCGACGATGCCATTGGTGGCACCCTACGCAGTCATTTTTAACGCCTTCAAGTATATCCAACGCCTCCCCCACCATACGCTCACCACCCAAAACCTACCGTTCACCGACATTTTTGCTTCCCCAAACGGCTTTTGGCGCCCAAATGTTAACGTTGCCATTGCGCAAACACAGAGCCACCGGGCGGCTCAAACGTTTACGCATAAGGAATCGACGGTTCGCAGGCACAGGAACCACCGGTTCGCGTCTTTTTTTGTGTCGCAAAATGGCAACGTCAACATTTTGGCAACCGAACGCCAAAAGCTACCATCGTTGCTAACCCACCGACTCTTAGGAGCATTGCATGGAGCAACTTATCGCCACCATCGAAAAAGGCCAGCCCTTTTTCAACGCGATCGCCCGCAACAAGTACCTCAAGGCGATCCGCGACGGCTTTATCTCCGTCATCCCCATCATCATCTTCTCGTCCATCTTCTGCCTGGTAGCCTCGGTCCCCAACATCTGGGGTTTCTACTGGCCCGATGACATCAACAACGCCCTGTGGAAGTGCTACAACTACTCCATGGGCATCCTGGCCATCGCCTGCGCCGCCACCACGGCCAAGCACTTCGCCGACGCTCAGAACCGCGATCTGTCCAAGAACAACCAGATCAACTTCATCTCGTGCATGTGCGCGGCCATCATCGGCTTCTTGCTCCTTTCGAGCGACACCATCGCCACGGACGCCGCCAGCGGCTTCAACACCACCTACCTTGGTTCCAAAGGCCTGCTGACCGCCTTCATCGCTGCGTTTGTGACCGGCATCATCTACAAGTTCTTCATTAAGCGCAACATCACCGTCAAGATGCCCGAGCAGGTTCCGCCCAACATCTCGCAGACCTTTAAGGACATCATCCCCTTCTCCGTCTGCATCACCGTCTTTTGGGTCTTTGACATAGCCTTCCGCGCTGCTTTTGGCTTCTGCTTTGCCCAGGGCGTCATCCAGGTGTTCCAGCCCCTGTTCACCGCTGCCGACGGCTACATCGGCCTCGCTGTGATCTACGGCGCCATGAGCCTCTTCTGGTTCGTGGGCGTCCACGGCCCCTCGATCGTCGAGCCCGCCATCGCCGCCGCCCTCGTTGCCAACATGACCGACAACCTGGCTGCGTTCCAGGCCGGCCAGCACGCTTCCGCTGTCCTGACCCAGGGTGCCCAGTACTTCGTCGTCTGCATGGGCGGCACCGGCGCCACGCTCGTCCTGGTCTTTATGTTCTGCTTCCTGGCCAAATCTCAGGAGATGCGCGCCGTCGGTAAGGCCGCCATCGTCCCCGTCTGCTTTGCCGTCAACGAACCGCTGCTGTTCGCTGCACCCATCGTGCTCAACCCCGTCTTCTTTGTCCCGTTTGTCTTTGCCCCGATCGCCAACATCTGGATCCTCAAGATCTTTATCGACTTCTTGGGCATGAACGGCTTTATGTACACCCTGCCTTGGACCGTCCCCGGCCCCATCGGCACCATCATGGGCCTGGGCTTCCAGCCGCTCGCCTTTGTGATGCTCGCCCTTATCCTGGTCGTCGATTTCGTTCTGTACTACCCGTTCTTCCGCGCCTATGACGCCCAGAAGTGCGCCGAGGAGGCCGAGATCTCCCAGGAGGAGCTCGCCGCGAAGAACGCCGAGAAGGCTGCCAAGCTCAACGATGCCTTCCAGGGCAAGGCTGACGCCAAGAGCGTTGCCGCCGGCGCTGCTGCCGAGGCCGTGAAGGCCGATGCCCCCGCCGCTTCTGCAGCACCCGCTGCCGAGGCAACGACCGCCAGCAACCTCAACGGCAAGCGCGTGCTCGTGCTCTGCCAGGGCGGCGGAACCTCGGGCCTGCTCGCCAACGCACTGGCCAAGGCCGCCAAAGAGCGCGGCATCAATCTTGAGACCGCTGCCGAGGCCTATGGCAACCACGTTGACATGCTCCCCGACTTTGACCTGGTCGTCCTGGCCCCGCAGGCTGCCAGCTACCTGGCCGACCTGCAGAAGGACTGCGAGCGCGTGGGCAACAAGTGCGTCGCTTGCCGCGGTAAACAGTACATCGAGCTCTCCCAGAACGGCGATAAGTCTCTCGCCTTCGTAAGCGAGCAACTCTCGAAGTAAGTAACGCTCAGGGCCAGCCGACCATCCAAGACCGGCTGGCCCTTCGATTTAGACGATTGGATCATCATGTCCGTTAACCCTGCTAGCGTCACTAACCCGCCTGCGCAGTTTCCCGAGGACTTTGTCTTTGGCGGCGCCACTGCTGCCTACCAAGTAGAGGGCGAGACCCGCACTCACGGTAAGGGCAAGGTTGCCTGGGACGACTTCCTGGAGGCCCAGGGGCGCTTCTCCCCCGATCCCGCTTCGGACTTCTACAACCAGTACCCCGTCGATCTGGAGCTGTGCGAGGAGTTTGGCATCAACGGCATTCGCCTCTCCATCGCCTGGAGCCGCATCTTCCCCAACGGTATCGGTGAGATTAACCCCGAGGGTGTCCAGTTCTACCACGATCTTTTCGCCGAGTGCCACAAGCACCACGTTGAGCCGTTTGTCACGCTGCATCACTTTGACACGCCGCTGCCCCTCTTTGAGAAGGGCGACTTCCTCAACCGCGAGACCATCGATGCCTTTGTGGACTTTGCCACCTTCTGCTTTAAGGAGTACGCCGACCAGGTGACCTACTGGTTCACCTTTAACGAGATCTGGGCCGACGCCTCCAACACCTACATCGAGGGTACCTTCCCCGGTGGCGTCAAGGCGCATCTGGCCGAGGCCTTCCAGTGCGAGCACAACATGATGCTCGCCCACGCCAAGGCCGTGCTGGCCTTCCACAACGGCGGTTTTAAGGGCAAGATCGGCGTCATTCAGTCGTTGGAGTTCAAGTACCCGCTCAACGAAAACGACCCCGCCGACATCAAAGCCGCCAACAACGAGCACGTGCTGCAAAACCAGTTTTTGCTCGACGCCACCTTCCGCGGCGACTACGCGCCCGACACCCTCGAGTGCGCCAACCGCCTGGCCGCCGTCTCGGGCGGCACCATCGAGATCTTGGACGAGGACCTCGAGATTATGCGCGAAGCCGCGCTCTACAACGACTACCTGGGCGTTAACAACTATCAGTGCCGCTTCTTGAAGGCTTACGATGGCGAGAACGACCTGCACCACAACGGTACGGGAGAGAAGGGCACCGGCCGCTGGCGCGTCAAGGGCATTGGCGAGCATGTGAACAAGCCTGGCATCCCCACCACCGACTGGGACTGGATCATCTATCCCGAGGGCCTGTTCGATCTGCTCGTCTACATTAAGCAGCGCTACCCCAACTACAAGCAGATCTTCATCACCGAGAACGGCATGGGCTACAAGGACCCCTACAAGGACGGTTTTGTGGACGACCAGCCGCGCATCGACTACATCGAGCAGCACCTGCGCTGGTTGCTCAAGGCCATGGAGGTGGGCGTCAACGTGGGCGGCTACTTCCTGTGGAGCCTGCAGGATCAGTTCTCCTGGACCAATGGCTACAACAAGCGTTACGGCTTCTTCTACGTTGACTTTGAAACCCAGAAGCGCACGCCCAAGGCAAGCGCATACTGGTATAAGCACGTGGCGCAGACCCGTCGTCTGGACTAGTTAACGCCATCGGCCGCCGTGACCATCACGCTGCCGTGCACCTTACCATTCCCGATCGCATGGGCGCTGCGTCCATGCACCTCTTTCCGTGTGGCGGATACGACCTTCCCGGTGGATGCTTCAGCATCCTTGGTCGTATCCGCCGTTTTTGTTTTTGGGCGGACCGAGGGCGGGCCGTTTGTCTCAATCTGTAACATGTAGACCACTTTTGACCGTCTAGTTGTTACAAATCGAGACAAACGGAATAAGCCGGGCCAAAAATCTCGATCTGTAACATCTAGCCGAGTTTTTGGGTCCTAGCTGTTACAGATTGAGACAAACGGAATAGGCCGAGCACGTCTACGCCCGCAAGTCCTTTACGCTGGAACGCTCGACCAGCACGCCCGAGACAAGCGTACGGCTTCTGGAGCTCGGAGCTTCTAGGCCCGCAACGACCTCGTTGAGCGCACGGATGCCCAGCTCGCGGTGGCGAAACTTCACCGACGTCAGAATCGAGTTGGGAATCGTCTTGTAGAGCTCATCGTCGAAGCCGATCACGGACACGTCGTCGGGCACACTGAGCCCTTTGTCACGTAGAGCCATCATCACGCCGTTTGCCATGCAGTCGTTAGCAGCGAGGACCGCCGTGCAATCGGGTTTATCGGCAAGCACAAGGCCCGCGGCATAGCCACTATCCGCATTCCAATCGCCTTGCAGAGGCTCGGGCGGCTCAATGCCACGCGCCTCGAGTGCCGCACGCCAACCTTTCATACGGCACTGGCTCGACAGCGACTCTTTCTTACCCGAAACGAAATACACGTTCTTGTGACCATGATCCAAGAAGTACTCGCACGCCATGCGCGCGCCGCCCTCTTGGTCGTCACTGACGGTGGAGCAGGTAGGATGCTCCATCGGCGTAATAATCACCGTCTTGAGGTCTTTCGGAGCCTCAAAGGTATCAAAGTCATCGACCATCTGGCGCAGGTTGAAGATCATGCCGTCGACGGGAAGCTGCGACATCCTACGCGCCGCTTCGGCAAGGGTCATCTTCTCCCCCGCTCGCTTTTTGATCATCGTGAGCGCAAAGCCGCGTTCTTCGGCGGCATCTGCGATACCGTCAATCATGTCCACGGCACCGCCCGACAAGTGGAACATCACCACGCCGATGCACCCGTAACGGCCCAACTTGAGTGAACGCGCGGCAAAGTTCGCCCGGAACCCAAGCGCCTCCATGGCAGCATGGACCTTATCGCGTGTCGACTCTCGTACGCTATCGGGCTCGTTGATCACGCGCGACACCGTCTTGAGAGAAACGCCCGCGGCAACTGCTACATCGTTCATTGAGATATTTTTCTTGTCCATCGTTGCCACTACTTCTCCAGTCGGTTTTGCATCGCTTGTTTTTTGTGTTCTAGCATACACTACCTGCCCGACTGACAAATCAGCCGTTTATCGGACGATATCGACCGTTCACCTGTAAATCCTTGTTGCTCTTCCAAAAATGTCTTACGTTGTCATTAACGAAATGACAACGTTGTCATTTCGCAATGCCTTCCTTAAGCAGGAAGGTTTCCGGGCAGTCCTGACCATCCATCGACGACCAGTTCCATCCACATGCATCGCGCATCAAGTAGCAAAGGAGCTCTATGGACGCCATCGTAAAGATGCTCGAAAAGCATCAACCGTTCTTCGAGAAGATCTCGAGGAACATCTACCTCCAGGCCATCAAAGACGGATTCCTTGGGTGCATGCCCATCGTCCTTACCTCTTCGATCTTTCTGCTGATCGCCACCCTTCCTGGCGTAGTTGGCATCACGCTGCCCCAGCCGCTCATCGACTGGTGCAACAAGCTGTACAACTTCACCATGGGCGTCATGGGCATCATGGTTGCCGGCACCACCGCCAAGAACTTTACGGCTTCCATGAACCGTCGCATGCCCGCCGGCAAGGTGCTCAACGACGGCTCCACCATGGTTGCCGCCCAGTGCAGCATGCTGCTGCTCGCTGTTACGCAGTTCACCACCAAGTTCAACGGCTCCGAGCTTTCTGTCTTCGATTGCACCAGCATGGGTACGCGCGGTCTGTTCTCGGCCTATATCGCCGCGTTCATTACCGTTTGGGTTTATAAGTTCTGCGTCTCGCGCGATCTGACCATTAAGCTGCCCAAGGAGGTCCCGGGCGCCATCGCTCAGAACTTCCGCGACATTATCCCCTTCGGTGGCGCCGTCATCATCTGCGGCATCATCGATGTCGTCGTGCGCAACCTCATGGGCGTTCCGTTCTCCGAGCTGCTTATCAAACTGCTCTCCCCGCTCTTTACCGCTGCAGAAACCTATCCTGGCCTTATCCTTATCCAGGCAGCCACCGCGTTCTTCTGGTTTATCGGCGTCCACGGCCCCTCGATCGTCCAGCCGGGCATCGACCCCATCCGTCTTGCCAACCAGGCCGAGAACCTGCAGGTTCTGCTGGCCGGTGGTCACCCCGCCCACTCCCTCACCTTTAACATGTCGCTCGTAGGTGAGTTCGGCGGCACCGGCGCCACGTTCATCGTGCCGCTTCTGCTGATTCTCTTTATGAAGTCCAAGCAGCTCAAAGCCGTCGGTAAGGCCTCGATTGTTCCTGTTGCCTTTGCTGTCAACGAGCCGCTGCTCTTTGGCGCGCCGATGATCCTTAACCCCTACATGCTCATCCCCTTTGTTGCCGCCGGCTGCGTCAACGTGAGTGTTGCCAAGTTCTTTATCGACAACGTGGGCATGAACGGCTTCTCCTTCGTGGTGCCTTGGGCTACCCCCGCTCCCATCGGCATCTTCATCACCACGAACTTCCAGCTTATCGCCCTGGTGTTTGTCGCGATCATCATCTTGCTGGACGCCATCATCTACCTGCCGTTCTTGAAGGCATACGATAAGCTGCTCTGCGACCAGGAGGCCGAGCGCGCCGCCGAGCTGGGTCTTGAGTCCGATGGTGCTGCCACCATCGCCGCCAGCACCTCTGCGCCCGCTGTCGAGCAGACGACCGCTTCCGTCGAGACGACCGCTGCCGCCGCCGACAGCGAGCCTGTCACCGATCAGCCCGAGCCCGCTGCCGATGCATCCGCTAAGAAGGATGTCGACGGCCTGAAAGTCCTCGTCCTGTGCGCCGGCGCCGGCACCTCTGCCATGCTTGCCAACGCCATCAAGGAAGGTGCCGCGCAGACCGGAGAGAACATCGCTTCCTCCGCAGGCGCCTATGGCCAGCACACCGCCATCATGGATCAGTACGACGTCATCGTGCTCGCCCCGCAGGTCCGTAGCTACTACAACGACATGAAGGCCGACACCGATCGCCTGGGCATTAAGCTGCTCGCCCCGCGCGGTAAGGAATATATCGACCTTACTCGTGACCCCGCTGGCGCCATCAAGTGGCTCCGCGAGAACCTCGACTAGGTTCCTCCCTCTGTTGGTGCCCGGATCCCCAGTTCGGGCACCTCTCCCTATTCGAATCCCACAGAAAGGATGACTCATGACCAACCCCATGCAGTTCCCCGACGGCTTTGTGTTTGGCGGCGCCACCGCCGCTTACCAGGTTGAGGGCGAGACCCGCACGCACGGCAAGGGCAAAGTGCCCTGGGACGATTTCCTGGCAGCTCAGGGTCGCTTCTCCCCCGATCCCGCAAGCGATTTCTACAACAAGTACCCGGTCGATATCGACCTGTGCCAGCGCTTCGGCATCAACGGTATCCGCGTCTCCATCGCTTGGAGCCGCATCTTCCCCAGTGGCACCGGTGAGATTAACCCCGAGGGCGTCGCTTTCTATCACGAGCTTTTCGCCACCTGCAACAAAGCTGGCGTTATCCCCTATGTCACGCTCGATCACTTCGATACGCCCGAGGCCTTTTACCAGAACGGCGGCGAGGGATTCCTGACGCGCACGACGATCGACGCCTTTGTCGAGTACGCCAAGTTCTGCTTTGCCGAGTTCACCGAGGTCAAGCACTGGTTTACCTTTAACGAGATTCCCGCAACCGCCGAGGGCAGCTTTATCGTCGGCAACTGGCCGCACGGCGAGAAGTACCGCCTGGACAAGGCCTTCCAGCTCATGCACAACATGATGGTGGCCCACGCCAAGGCTGTCGTCGCCTTCCATGAGGGCGGCTTTGAGGGCGAGATCGGCATTGTCCAGAACCTGGAGCCCAAGTATCCCCTCGACCCCAACAACGCCGCCGACTGCGAGGCAGCTCGCATGGCCGACGTCATCAACAACCGCTGGGTACTCGACGCCACCTTCCGCGGCCACTATGCAGCCGATACCATGGAGGCTGCGACCAAGCTGGCCCATATCGCCGGCGGCGAGCTCGACGTCCGCGACGAGGACATCGCCGCGCTGACCGCCGCGCTCCCCTACAACGATTGCCTGGGCGTCAACACCTACAAGTGCCAGTTCCTGCGTGCCGCCGAGGGCGAAAACGACATCAACCACAATGGCACCGGCGACAAGGGCTCCTCGCGCTGGTTCCTCAAGGGCGTGGGCGAGTCATGCGTGCGCGAAGGCATACCCACCACCGATTGGGACTGGATCATCTATCCCGAGGGCCTCTACGACCTGCTGCTCCGCATTAAGAACGATTACCCCAACTACAAGAAGATCTACATCACCGAGAACGGCATGGGCTATAAGGACGACTTCGAGGACGGCTTTATCGATGACGCCCCTCGTATCGACTACATGCGTCAGCATCTCGCGTGGATCCTCAAGGCGATCGACGGCGGCGTGAACGTCGACGGTTACTTTGTGTGGTCGCTGCAGGACCAGTTCTCCTGGACCAACGGCTATAACAAGCGCTATGGCCTGTTCTACATCGACTTTGAGACCCAGAAGCGCTACCCCAAGGCGAGCGCGTACTGGTACAAGAACGTCGCGGAGACCGGACTGCTTATGGCCTAGTTTCCGCTGCATACCCCCTGTCGGCCGCATGCGAATCCCTCCACGGGTTCGCATGCGGCCTTTTTTGTTTTTGATGGGCCCGTGCGGGCCGTTTATCTCGATCTGTAACATCTAGCCGAGTATTTCGGCCCTAGCTGTTACAGATTTAGACGAACGGGTGGCCCGGGCCGAACAATCTCGATCTGTAACATGTAGACAACTTTTGACCGTCTAGATGTTACAGATCGAGACAATAAGATAGTCAAATCCGAACTTTCCAAGCAGTTATGAACCATGGTTTCCAGTTTTCGGTATCACGAACATACTTTCGGTATCATTTAATGATATTATGATATCGAAAGTATGTTCGTGATACCGAAAGGAGCCGCATGCGCCAGTTCGATTACACCACAGTCCCAGCGGAACTCGAAGCAACTCCAATCACCAACCTCCTCCTCTCGATACGCGAGCATAAAGGCCGTCAGCTTGCTCTGAGTCAAGTCAAACCCGAGCTTCTATCGTCCCTAATGGAGGAGGCTAAGATCCAAAGCACCCGGTCCTCCAACGGACTTGAAGGAATTGTTACCACCCAAAAAAGACTCAAAGCGATCATGGCGTATTCCGCCAAGCCAAGCTCCCGCGCAGAGGAAGAAATTGCTGGATACCGAGATGTGCTGTCGCTTATTCACGAGCAACACGATTCCATTCCCGTAACGCCATCGGTCATTCTGCAGTTGCATCGTGACCTCATGGCGCACACGGCAATCTCGTATGGAGGCCATTGGAAAGATAGCGATAACGAAATCGTCTCCATTGACGATCAAGGAAATCGATTTGTGCGCTTTAGGCCCCCTTCGGCCCTAGCAACCCCGGGACTTATTAAAGAAGCCTGCCAGTCCCTCAACGATGCTTTATCTCGCCAAGTTTGCGATCCCCTCCTTATATCGCTCCGCTTTATCTTCGATTTTGTTAGCATTCATCCCTTCAACGATGGCAATGGCAGGATGAGCCGGCTCCTTACAACGCTGCTGCTCGAAAAGACTGGATACGACGTTGCGCGTTACATCAGCATCGAACGACTTATTGAAGACAACAAAGCGCTTTACTACAACGCTCTCGCTGCAAGCTCCACTGGATGGAATGAAAATCAAAACACCGAAGTACCCTTTATCCGTTTCATGCTCGGAACAACCCTGGCCGCCTACCGACAGCTCGAGCAGCGTACCTTAATTGAATCAAGCACTCGTCCCATGTCGAAGCAAGCGCGCATCGCCGTTCTATTTCAACAGAGACCCGGCGTCATTAAGAAATCCGACATCCGATCCAACTGCCCCGATATCAGCGAGGTCACCGTTAAACGAACCCTCGGTCAGCTTGTTAGTTGCAGCGCAATCGAAAAAACAGGAGCGGGTCGTTCGACAGGCTACATACTCAAAGACGTCCATGCTCTAGAACTATTCTTGCAATCCACAATACCCGATAGCGAGGCCGCAATAACAAAAGAGGCTCCAAAGGATAAGCTCCTTGAACGTATAAACCACGCCGAGGATGAAAGCAAAGAGGGGCTCTATGAAGACTATGATTCATTCTCAAGGGACATAAAGACGAAATACGGAGTCTAGTCATATCTCAGAATAGCCTCATCCTTGTTGCTCAAAGTTATTTGCGCGTCATTGTAAAGCGGTACCCCCGCGCCGGCAGGGGGGCAGATGTATCGCCTGCCGATCTTGCTGGAGTCGGCGATCAGATAGCGCGTATCGACCTTGCTAAAGGCAAGCTGCTGGATGCGGCCCTCGTCCATGTTGGACGTGGACACGTCGCCGTCCAAAATGCCGTTGGCACCGATAAACGCCGCGTCGATGCCCAGCGCACGCAGGGCATCCTCGGCCGTGGGGCCCACAAAGGCGGCAGTGCGGCGGCGGTACATGCCGCCCACCAGGCACAGATCGCAGCCCTCGCGCGCCTCGAGCAGGCTAAAGGCCGAATGAGAATTGGTCACATAGATGAAAGTCAGCTTGTCGGTGACTCGGAGAGCGCCAATGTGATCTCACGACGGTTGCGCTCATTGTCTCAATTAGATACTCAATCAGAACCACCCTTAAAAAGGGTGGTTTGCTCTTAGGGTATAACCCACGGGCCCCGGGCTCGCGTCTAAAGGCGCGGGCCCGGACTTCGTCCAGGCCTAGTGCATCTTGACCCGTGGCGCGCCGGTCGAACCGGCGGGATCACCTCCTCTTGAAGGGGTCCTCGTACTCCTTCACGCTCAGCTTGTCCAGCGCGATGTCGTGGGACTCCTGCTCCCTGATGTACTTGGCGATCGTCGCCTCGTTCAGGCCGACGGTGGACACGTAGTAGCCCTCCGCCCAGAACTTCCTGTTGCCGAACTTGTACTTGAGGTTGGCGTGCCTGTCGAATATCATCAGCGAGCTCTTCCCCTTCAGGTAGCCCATGACGCTCGCGACGCTGTACTTCGGCGGGATCGCCAGCAGCACGTGCACGTGGTCGGGCATCAGGTGCCCCTCGATTATCTCGATCCCCTTGTACTCGCACAGCTTCCTGAGGATCTCCCCTATGTCGCTCCTGATTTGGTTGTAGATCACTTTGCGCCTATACTTCGGCGTGAACACGATGTGGTACTTGCACATCCACTTCGTGTGGGAAAGGCTGTAGGCCTTCTGGGCCATGGCGACCACCCCTTCGACTCGAATTCTTGACGGCCTGAACAATCGTCAATATCGGTCGGAGGGGTGGCTTTGTAAAGCCGTTTGTCTCCACCCGCGTAGCGGGTGGTTTAAAGCTGGCCGCTGCGCGGCCAGCAGACTAAAGTCTTGAAATAAAAAAGGGTGGCCGGATAATCCGACCACCCTTAGACATTATGCGATGCCGCGATTTACTTGCGGACAACCTTGACGATGGCGTCGCCGGCGGCGACAGCGGAATCAGCCTCGACGGCGAGCTCAACATCGGCAAACTCGGCGGTGTTGGACACGGCCACGACGACGCAGTCCTTGTAACCGGCAGCGGCGATCTTGGCGCGATCGATCTTGAGCATGGGCTGACCGGCCTTCACAACATCGTCGGCCTTGACGAAGCCCTCGAAGCCGTCGCCGTTCATGTTGACGGTATCGACGCCAACGTGCACCAGGACCTCGATGCCGCTATCGGACTGCAGGCCCACGGCGTGACCCATAGTGACGGTCACCTTGCCGTCGCAGGGAGCATAGACCAGATCGTCCTCGGGCCACACGGCGCAGCCCTTGCCCAGAACCTCGCCACCAAAGACGGGATCGGGCACGTCGGCCATCTTGATGACCTTGCCCTTGACGGGCGAGCACAGCACGTCGGCGCCGGCAGAAGCAGAGATGGAGGCCGGAGCAGCGGCAGCCGCGGGCTCAGCCTTCTTCTTGAACATGTCAAACAGACCCATACGTTTTCTCCTCTTGATTAAGCGCAACGTAGTGCGCATGCCTATGGTGATTATAGTGCCAATTGGACCAAAAACTAAGGTGGGGAGTCGAATCGAAAACTCCGCCGACGTCTTTGCCCCATCGATACCCGTTTTGCTGATTAATCCTCGATGAGCCCCAGATGCACGAAGGCGTTCCAGATGCCGTCGTCGTCGACATTCGTGGTCACGAAATCGGCCGCCGGTCCGGCGTTCGTCAGAACGCCGGAACTCAATCGCCGGAACTCAATTACTCCAAGCCCTCGGTGCCGTTGGACTTGATGATCTTCTGGTATGCGAAGAAGCTGTCCTTGCGGCGGCGCTCGTAGGTGCCGGTGCCGTCGTCGTACTTATCGACATGGATGAAGCCGTAGCGCTTGCGCATCTCGCCGGTACCGGCGGACACCAGGTCGATGGGGCCCCACCAGGTGTAGGCGATCAGGTCAACACCATCGGCGACGGCCTCGCCCATGGCCTTGATGTGGCTGCGCAGATAGGCGATGCGGTACGGATCGTGAATGGAGCCATCGTCCTCGACCTCGTCGTAGGCGCCCATGCCGTTCTCGACCACCATCAGCGGAATCTCGTAGCGGGCGTAGATCTCGTTGAGGGCGATACGCAGGCCCAGCGGGTCGATCTGCCAACCCCAGTCGGTGGACTCCAGGTAGGGGTTCTTGCCGCCAAAGGTCATGTTGCCCTCGGTCATCTCGTGGTCCTTGTGGGTGCCCACGGTACCGGACATGTAGTAGCTAAAGGTGTAGAAGTCGACCTTGCCATCGGCGATATCCTGCAGGTCGCCGTCCTCCATCGCGAGCTCGACGTCGTTCTCGGCCCAGAAGCGCTTGGCGTAGAACGGGTACTTGCCGCGCACCTGTACATCGGAGCAGTACCAGTTCATGGAGTTCATCTGCTGCTGCGTGGCGAACACGTCGACCGGATCGCACGTGGCGGCGTAGGAGAGGATAAAGCCGTCCATGTTGCCCATCTTGAACTGTGGGTAGTGCTCGTGGGCGTAGCGCACGACGCGGCCGCTGGCGACAAACTGGTGATGCAGGGCCTGGAAGCGCTGCTGAGCGGTGGTCTTGATGGCGCTTGCCGGGCCCTCGAAGCCCTGGATCAGGCCGGTCTCCATCATGGCACCCATGTCCATGGTGCCGCAGTTGATCTCGTTGAAGGTGAGCCAGAACTTGACCTTGTCCTGATAGCGGTCGAAGACGGTCTGGCAATACTTCTCAAAGAAGCCGATGAGCTCGCGGCTCGCCCAGCCGTTGTACTTCTCGACCAGGTGATAGGGCATCTCGTAGTGCGAGAGGGTCACGAGCGGCTCAATATTGTGAGCGCGCAAGCAGTCGAAAACGCGGTCGTAGAAGGCGAGGCCGGCCTCGTTGGGCTCAGCATCGTCGCCGTTGGGGAAGATGCGGCTCCAGGAGATGGACATGCGGAACATGTTGAAGCCCATCTCGGCGAACAGCGCGATGTCTTCCTCGTAGTGATGGTAGAAGTCGATGCCGTCATGGTTGGGGTAGAAGCGGTTGGGATCGATGTCGATCGTGATCTGGCGCGGCTCCTTGTAGCTGCCGCCCAGGAAGTGGTCGTCGACGGAAGCGCCGCGGCCGTCCACGTTCCAAGCGCCCTCAAACTGATTGGCGGCGGTGGCGCCACCCCAATAGAAACCCTCGGGGAACTTGATGTTTGCCATGAGCATCTCCTTTGCATCGTGGGTCGATAAGCCGAGTATCGCCCACGCGGGAGACATGCGGAGGCGGGGGCGCCAAACCCGATACTTCTTTTCGCAGCGGCACCCCGCCGCCTGCCCGCCCCTGACACTTCCTGACACCTGCCAAAAAGGGACAGGTTTATTTTGGTCGGTTTTATCTGGGAAAACGCTGACGATAGGCAGCCGGCGTGCAGCCATAGCGCTCGGCAAACTTTTTGTAGAAGAAGCTCATGTTGGCATAGCCCGCCTCGCGCGCAGCCGCCTCTGCCGTGGCACCGGCGTCGAGCAGTGCCGCTGCGCGCGCCAGGCGGCCCTCCTGCACGAGCTGCATGAATGTGCGGCCTGTCTGACGCTTGAGTAGGGCGCTTGCGTAGTTGGGGCTCAGGTGCAGATGGCGGGCGAGGTCATCGAGCGCGCAATCGCAGGCGTGACGCTCGATATAGCCCATAGCAGCCGCGACCTGCGCCGATGGCAGCGCGGGCGCGTCCGATCGCAGAAGACCGGCCTCGTAGCTTTGCATGAGCTCGACCAACAGCAGCTCAAACAGCCTCGAGACAATCTGGGGGCTCGCTGGCGTGGGGTCCAGACGCTCGCACAGCATCTCCTGCATGTAGCGGCGCACGCGACGGCTGCCGCCCGTATGGAAATGCACGTGTCCGCGGTGGTCGGTTTCGTCCGTGAGGGCGTTGAGCAGGAACCGCGAGACCGCGCTTGTGGGCGAAAGGCTTTGCTCCAGGCTACGGCGCAGCATTGGCCGCGAGATGATAACGCTCAGCATAATGTCGTGCTCGCCGAGCTCGCCTACGGCATGCGGGCAGGCGACATCGAGCAGGAGGACCTCGTTTTGAGCGAGCATGAGCGGCGCGCCGTTGACGATCTGCGGCGCTCGTCCTCGATAGATATAGCTGATTTCGACATAATCGTGGACATGTTCCGGCACGGGATTGAAGCGCGAGTTGCGAACAATCGATAGACCATCGGGCATGCCTTCTTGTCGTAGGGCGAGCGCTGGGTTGCCGATTTTACGGATATGCCGACCATCGACATCTGCTTGATTACCTTGACCGAGTGCATCGCTCCAGTCGTAATGGGCGCCCGCGCGATAGGCTCGCTCACTGTTGGTCAGCTCGAGCAGAAGGTTGTCCAGCCGTGCGATATCCATTACATCACCATCGTTGATTCGGTCATATTCTGCCGTGGTTTTGATATTAGCAGGGCGGCGCACTCGGCGTACCCTAACTTCAATGGATTTGAAAGGCTGGTTTTGGAGGAGCGTATATGGCGGCGTATTTTGAGCAGGTGCTTGGCGGCACCTACGACAACCATGTGCTTCCGTTCTTGTGGCTTAAGGGCGAGGCGCGCGAGACGATTACCGAGTATTTGGAGCAGATTGCCGGGGCCGACATCCGCGAGGTTTGCCTGGAATCGCGCACGCATCCCGATTTCTGTCGCGACGGCTGGTGGTCTGACCTGCGCTTTATCATCGGCGAGTGCAAGCGCCTGGGGTTAAAGATCTGGCTGCTCGACGACGCCCACTTCCCCACAGGCTATGCCAACGGCGCACTCGAAGGCGATGACGTCGACCCCGCGCTCAAGAAGACCGTACTCAAGCATCGCACGATTACGGTCGTTGGTCCCCAGCCGTCCACGACCATCAAGCTCGGTAATCTCATGGACCCCACCGAGCGCTTTGTGGGCGCGGCGGCTTTTGATGCCGCTGGTGCGCCGCTCGACCTTGCGCTCACTGTTGAGCAAGGAGACGATGGCACACCCGCCCGATTGCGTTTTGACGCCCCCACCGGCATCACCACGATTGAGCTGTACGTCACCAGCCAAAAGACCGGCTTTCGCGATGAGTACATCAACATGGTCGACGCCGCCTCATGCCGCGTGCTGATCGATGCCGTCTACGAGCCCACGTTTGAACACCTGGGCGATGAGTTCGGCAAAACGATCTTGGGCTTCTTTACCGACGAGCCCGGCTTTATGAACGAGAAGGGCACCGCGCCCGACGATGCTTCTACCAGCAGCTTTATCGGGCGAAGCGACTTGGCGCTGCCGTGGTCGGACGAACTTGCCCGCCGCCTACACGATGCGCTTGGCGAGAATTGGCTTACCAAGTTGCACGGCCTTTGGACGCGCGAGGCAGACGGCGCCCAGGTTCGCCACGCCTATATGGACCTTGCTACGCAGCTCTACCGCAGCTGCTTTGACGAGCAGATTGGCGATTGGTGCCGCGCGCACGGCGCTATGCACATTGGCCACGTGATCGAGGACAAGAGTTGCCACACGCGCCTGGGCCAGGGCGCCGGACATTACTTCCGCGCGGTCGCGGGGCAGGACATGGCTGGCGTGGATGTGGTCATCAACCAGCTTGCCCCCGGAATTGACCGCGGGCGCTACAGCTACTTCCACGGCGCATGGAACATGGAGTTCTTTACGTACGCGCTCGCCAAGTTGGGATCTTCGGCAGCGCGCCTCGACCCCAAAAAGCAGGGGCGCTGCATGGCCGAGGTCTTTGGCGCCTTTGGCTGGCACGAGGGCCTGCGCGAGATGAAGTGGATCGCCGACCATATGCTCGTCCGCGGTATTAACTGGTTTACGCCGCACGCGTTTAGCATGGCGCCCTTCCCCGATTGGGACTGCCCGCCGCACTTTTACGCACACGGCAACAACCCGCAATGGCCGCACTTTGGCCAGCTCATGCGCTATATGAATCGCACGGCGACGCTCCTTTCGGAAGGCGCTGCCGCTCGCCCCGTCGCCATTCTGTACCATGCCGACGCCGAATGGGCCGGCAACGCCATGCCCGTCGAGCGCGTGGCGGCCGAACTCACGCGCGCGCAGATCGACTTTGATTTTGTGCCGGCAGAGGCTTTTGAGAATGAGGAGCGTTACGAGGTTTCGATTGCCGATGGGATGCTGGCTGTTAACGGCTGTCGCTACCAGGCGTTTGTCATGCCAGGCGCCTCGTTTATTGGCGCGGCTACAGCGGAAGAGGTGAGGCGCATGATGGCCGCGGGTGTCACGGCGCTCGCTGCTGACGAAGTGCCCGGCGCTCTTTATGACGCGGATGGCGCAGCCGATCTGGACGGGCTTACGACAACGCCACTTGCCGATGTGGCGAACGCGCTGGCAGACGCGGGGCTGCAGACCGTTGTGACCGATAGGCCACAGCTCTGGCTGCGCGCACTTCGCTACAAGCGTGCGGGCGAGACCTATGTGATGCTAGTCAACGAGCATCCGCGTGAAAGTATTTGCTGTACGGTTGCACTTGCTCGAGGCGAGCGCCTTTGCGGCACGCGCCTCGACCTGCTGAACGGCACCGAACCCGTTGCGTTTGATGGCGCGTTGGAGCTGGCGCCCTTCGAGAGCTGCGTTGTTGTTCTGGGAACGGGCGACGAGGTCGGACTCGATGACGGGGCGAACACGAATGCGGATGATGCGGTTTGCCTTAGCATCGACGGACCGTGGACCGTTGCCCTCTCCCCTGCCGGCAGCGATGGAACCTTTGGCGAGCCGCAAAAGCTCGAGCAGCTGTGCGACCTCACGGCCGAGCAGTTCGCCGGCATCTGCGGCACGTTCCACTATCGCACGTCGTTCGAGCTGGCCGACGACCTCGCCCACACCGTCATTGACCTAGGGGATGTCTACGAAGTCGCAACGCTCACACTCGACGGACAAACGCTCGGCACGCGCATCTGCCCGCCCTACCGCTTTGCGACAGGCGCGCTTACCGCCGGCGCACACGAGCTCGCCATCGATGTCATCAACACGCTCGACCATGCGACCTCCGACATCTTCGCCCTCACCGAGCCCGTCGCGCCCAGCGGTGTCCTCGGCCCCGTTACCCTTCTCGGGCAAAACCTGCCAAAATAAACCCGTCTCTTTTTGGCAGGTTTGGCGAGTGCGGGAGTTCGAATGGATATCAAACGCAAGATTACCGAGGCGCAGGGCCTAACCCCTACCGAGCAGCAGCTCGGCATCTCGGCCCTTGCCATGGGCGAGGACATCCGCGGACTCTCCATTAAGGAGTTTGCCGCCCGCGCCAATGTTTCGGTCGCAAGCGTGCACCGTTTTTGCAAAAAGCTCGGCCTCGAGGGCTTTAAGGACCTCAAGGTCGAGCTTATCCGCCTGGCGACCGAAGCAGGCAACCGCCGCGACGTGGACATCAACTTTCCCTTCGATGCCACGTCCACGCCCGCGCAGGTTATGGAGCGCATGGAAGGGCTCTACCAGACCACGCTGGCCGAGACGCAGGAGCTGCTCGACCCCGCGCAGCTCGACCACGCCGCCAAACTGATCGCGAAGGCACGGCAGGTCGATATCTACACCGGCTCGCACAACCTCTATCCAGCGGGGATGTTCCGCGACCGCCTACTTTCGTCCGGCAAGAGCGCCACATGCTACAGCAGCACCGAGGCCCAGGTGCGCACGGCGCTCGCCTCGGATTCCGGCAATGTGGCGATCGTCATCTCCTACAGCGGCCTTGCACCCAACCTCAAGGAAATCTTGCCGATCCTCAGCAGCCGACATGTTCCCGTCATTGTCATCGGCACACCTTATTGTGCGCGCCTGCACCCCGGCTTTGCCGCCTACCTCACGGTGAGCGACCACGAGAGCATGACGCACCGCATCACGCAGTTCGCCAGCCACATCGCCGTGCAATACGTGCTCGATTCGCTCTACAGCAGCTACTTTGCCAAAGACTACGCCCGCTGCGCCGAGTTCCTAGAGCGCTCGTTCCCCTACACCCGCCTCCCCGGCCTCAAATAACAATCCGGCCCCACCGCGCCTCCAATCGCCCTCCTAAGTTGCGGTGAAATAGCTCCTGTTTAGGCTCTAAACCAGCACTTTCAGGAACTATTCCACCGCAACTCGTTGGCGCAGGGGCATCGGCGGACAGCGGGCTTTTACTTGCGAGGCGTCGGCAAAACAAAGAGTCCGTGCTGGTTACAGTAGAGGTACATTCTGCCGCGTCCGGTGATATGAAAACGCGGTTGCACCGATTGCTCTGGATAGAGCTTCTTGAGGCAGATGCCATCCATAGTCGCATATGCCACAAAGCTAATGTAATGATCCTTGGTCATGGGATGGTCGAGCGTGACGTACCAATCGTCCTCGATGCGCTCGATGGAAAAGGCGTGATCCGCGTCCGGCTCTTCGGCCTCCTGGGGAAACATCGTGGAGCCGCAACAGCTAAAGCTGCCTTCTCCGAGCGCGTGCACAACGTTTCCGCAGATAGGGCAAACGTAAAAGACGCCTTTGAGCATATTGCCTGCACGGTTGGCGTTGGCCCGAATGTCACCAGCCAAAAGCTCAGCCACGCTTATGCCGAGTCTCTGGGCCAAAGGCTCAACGAGGGAAATGTCGGGAAGGCCGCGGCCGGACTCCCACTTGCTGACGGCTTTATCGGTCACGCCAAGGCTTTCCGCCAGGGCGCGCTGGGTGAGGCCGCGATCTTCGCGCAGCCGCTTGATGGCATGTGCTGCCAAAAAAGTATGGGGGACATTGCTTTGCGGTGTCTGGTTCATGAGATGTCCGATCAGATTGGAAGAATGGAGCGAACCGGTTCAAGAGCCAGTATCCATTTGAAGACAGCCCTCGACAACCTACGCTGCGTAGACATGCACCGACCAAACGAGCGTGGATTTTCGGACACTCAAATCACGAGCGTGGATAATCTCCCACTTTGAGCCCCCACACAGGCCAAAACCGGGAGATTACCCACGCTCATCTCTGACTAGTCATTGGGGACGTTCTTAAACGACTAGTCAAACAAGAACGTCCCCAATGACTACTGCCGCATCCGGGGCAAGGCAACGCCGCAGGTAGAGGACGGACAGCGAGCGACTTCCAGGGCGAACAAGTTGGCATGAAAAAGGCGAGGCATTGACCTTCTGGTCATGCCTC
>CAJLAV010000012.1:0-25038 GCA_905204735.1 uncultured Collinsella sp.
CAGCCGTATTGGCCGCGGGTGTAGGCTCCTGCGCAACGGGAGCAGGCTCCGGCTCAAACGTCGGCTCCTCGCCCTCTTCGTAATCGAGCGTGCAGGACTCGGGAAGCATGCCGAGCGCACGGATGGCATCCGAACCAAAGCGGATATTGCCGGCGGCATTGCGATAGAGCTTGGGCTCAGCGGCTTCGACCACCGCGGGCTCCTCCGCCGGCTCGGCGGTGGACGTTTCCTCGGTGGACACTTCGGCCTGGGCAGTCTGGTCTTGAGCCTCGGGGGTGATAACGCCGATCAGCGTCTCGTCGGCAGAGGCACCCTCAAAACCATCAATCTGTCCATCAAAAGCCTCGTCCTGCTCGGGTACATCGACCGGCGCCACCGGCTGGCCAAACTCGTCCTCGTCGTAGGAAGGTTCCTCATATTCAATGGTGTTGCCGTAGTCGTTTTGCTGCTGGGCCGCGGCATACTCGGCCGCCGCGCGCGCCATTTCCTCGGCGCGACGCTTCTGCTCGCCAAAATAGGTATCGAACGGAATGTCGTCGGGGAACTCGTTTTCGCCCTGATAGGGGGCAACGTTGTCCATGACACCGAGCATGGCGGCAACAGAGGACTTGTTGCACACCGCGCCAGACGTGTAGGGAAGCACAAAACGGTTGGAGATGATATTGGCGGCGTTGGCCAGTGCCACAAGGGAGGCCAGAATCGCGACAACCCACAGCAGCACCTTGAGCACGCCGGGAAGCGGCAGGATACGCAGGATGGCGACAGCCGCGGGCGCGATCGTGGCGACAGGCAGGAGTTTGGCGATGAGCGCGCGATACGGAGCGTAGGGCTCGCGAGCAAGGAGCTCGGCGCGGGGGGAATCATAGTGGGCCACCACGACGACCGGGCGGTTGCGCGGAGACGCAAGCGGGCCCGAGGCCTTGTGATAGGCGATGACATTTTGACTCACACCGGTCTTTCCCAGGCGCGAAACCACGGGATGCCCCGTGCGCTCGAGCACGTAGAGCACGGCACCGACAATGGCCAGCAAGGTGCCGACCAAGCCGATACCGCCACCGATGCCCATCAGCAGGGCGCCGGCAAACGCCAGAATACCGGTAACGGCAAACGCCAACCTGCTGGGCGCGGGAGCATTAAATTCCTGCACCTCGGGGTCAAAGCCGTGGTTGCGGAAAATCTGAGCGATATCCTCGGCAGCCAGGCGCTCTTCTTCACTGCACGCCGGCGTAATGCCGGTGTTCTGCAGCAGGTGGTTAATATAGTTCTGGGTGTTCGCCATGTGCGCTCCACATCCATAATCCGACAAATAGGCCCAATGCATGCACATTAGAACCGTATATAGTCGAAAGTATACCCCGAGCGAGCGCAAACGACCGAATTCGGGCCATCTTAACGCCGCGAGCGGACAAGGATATAGCCTAATCTCCATATCGGACTAAAATCATGGCATCAAACGACCTTCTCATGCGAGGATTCTATGACGGCAAGCGACGCGACCGCGACAATTAAAAAGGGGGCACCCGAGCCCGGTTTCGATAAAACGGCTCAGCGCATCCTCAACCTTTTCTTTGTACTCAACAGTTCTCCCGAACCGCTGACGACCGAGCAAATCGTCCTGGATTCCGATTTGGGATACGGCTCGGGCAATATCGACTCAGACAAGCGCAAGTTCCGCCGCGATCGCGACAAGCTGCTCGAACGCGGCATCGTTATCAGGGAGGTTCGTGCTGCCGGAGCGCAGGAAACCGAGGAGAGCGCGTGGACGATCGACCGCGAGCACACGTTTGCCGCGGGCGGTCTCATCACCGCAGACGATGCCGACATCCTGCTCAACGCCATCGACCAGACACTCGCGGCAGGCTCATCCACCTTTGCCGCGCCGCTTGCCGACATTCGCTCCAAGATTGCCTACCTCACCGGCATGTCGACGACAGGAGAGGCACCGATCCGCCGCTCTCCCGCCGTCGATGCGGTATGGAGTGCCTTTGCCGAGCGTTGCGCACTGCGCTTTTTGTACCAAAACGGACGCGGCGAGCAACGCGAGCGGATCGTTTGCGTCTACGGCATGTTCGAGCGCGAGGGTACGGCATACTTCTGTGGCCTCGACAATGCCACCGGCAATATCAGAACATTCCGCTGCGACCGCATCATTCGCGCCTGGAGGCCTTCGAAAGCCTACGCCATCCCTGCGGATTTCAACCTCAACGATTACTTATTCTTTGAGTTCGATTTTGCCGACCGCCCACCCGTTGCGGCTACGTTCTCGTTCGCGCGTGAAGCGCAGGCCGATATGATCAGCGGTCTCACGCGCGGACGAGGCGAACTCATGCGCACCGAAGCAGGTTGGACATGGACCGTTGACGTGCGCGACTTTGAAGCCGCAGCCTCGTTTTGCATGGCCCATGCCATGGATGGCATGAGGCCTATCGCCCCCGATTCTCTCAAGCGGGCGTGGAATCACCTCATCGAAAGGACGGTGCACGAGCATGCCCGTGCGTAAACTCACCAGCGAGCAAAGACTCTCGTTCGCCATCGACATCATGGAGGCCCTCTACGCCGCCGGCGAGAACGGCATGACACGAGACGAGCTTTGCAGCCGCTTTGATATCACGGGAGCATCGCTCGACGAGATTCTCGAGATTGTCTCGACACTTGCGGACCGAGAATCGGGCGCACGTATTATCTGCGAACGCCGCGGCGAGTGCGTGGTCCTCACCGGTGATGCGGGGCGCGTGCTACCGCTGCGTCTGAGTGCCGCCGAGGGCGCTGTGCTCAACCATGAACTTGAATCATTGGGGATCGAACCCCAAGCGGCGGCTCGAATACGGCGCGCCCTTCTTCCCAAAGAGCTCGGCTACAACCAGCGCGTCTTTGACACCGTCGCCCACGGATCGCACTGGCAGCAGCTGAGCTGCGCCATTCGGGACGGCGTTCGCTGCCGCATCTCGTATCGCTCAATGGATGACACACAAGCGCGCGAGCGTTTGGTCGACCCCTTGCGCATCACAACAAACGGCGACCAAACGTATCTGATTGCCTGGGATGTCGCGGTCGACGAGCAGCGTACCTATCGTATGGATAAAATCGAGGGCCTGGTCTTGACCGACGACTCCGTCGTGCGCCACGCACCGGAGCCCGCGACCCTCCATGACTCCCTCGCCCAGGCGGAGCGGAGCGCGAAGCTTCTCATGCCGCGCGCCTTGGCAGAGCGCCTAGACTGGCCCGGCGTCATGTCGATTGAATCCAATGGAGCGGACAGCTCAACAGTAAACGTGCGCTACGGCTCCGAGCGCTGGCTGTTAAGCCAGGTAATCGCAGCGGGCGGGGCCATCCGCATCCTGGATGACCCCGCCCTGTCAGAGCGTCTGTGCGATATGGCAAAATCCCTCGTCTGTCCGCTTTAGCGGCGCCGCTCGTGGCGCGCGCGCCACAGCTGTAGATAGTGCCCGATTTGTGCCGACTCGATGCGCTGATAGGAACTCGTGGGCAGCGACGTTAAGAATTTCTTGCCGTAGCCCTTCGTCACCAGGCGCGGGTCGGCCAAGATGAGTACGCCACAATCGGTCGATGAGCGAATGAGGCGACCGGCGGCCTGCTTGACCTCGAGCACGGCCTCGGGCAGCGAATAGCGCGCCCAAGCGCGGTCTTCACGCAGATTGCGCTCGCATGAGAGCGGGTCTGTGGGGCTCGAGAACGGCAGCTTGGGGATGATGACACAGCGCAGCGTCTCGCCGCTGGCGTCAAACCCTTCCCAAAAGGCCTTAAGCGCAAAGAGTGATGAGGTCGGTTCGTTGATAAAGCGATCGCGCAGGCGACGAGGAGACGAGTTGCGCTGCTGGCAGTTGAGTTCCAGACCAGCACGAGCCATCTTGGGCTCGACGCGAGCGTACAGTTCCTCCATGTCACGCCTGTTGGTGAACAGCGTGAGCACCGAGCCGCCCATGGCAAGATGAGCGTCGACCAGCACACGCTCGAGCGCCGAAAGATAGCTCTCACGATCGCGCGGATCGGGGATATCCCCAGCCACGACCACGGCCATATTCGAATCGAAGTCGTAGCTCGAATCCAAGTGCAGTGACGATGATGTCGAGGCACCGATGCGATCGAGGCCGACGGCATGGTTAAAGTGCTCAAAGCTCTTGGAAACCGTCATGGTCGCCGATGCAAAGATAGCCGTGTGGACCTCGGGCAGCCACTCGGTTGCCAAGGCCTCGCCAATATCGATGCGCTCCGCGGTCATCGACTCGCCGCCGGCGCGCAGCCTGCGATTGACTTGCAGCGAGTACACGTAGTGTTCGTCGGTACCGTCAATGATGAGTTTGAGGTTCTCGGCCAACTCGTGTAGGCGGCGCGAGATATCACCCAGGTCGACAACAACCTCGGGCTTGTCGGCGGCAACGGCTTGTACCAGCGCGTCGACGCTCTTGTCCGCTTGTTCCAGTGCGTCGATGGCAGTGTAGGCCGACTGTAAGAAATCATGCCAGTCGTCAGATTCGCGCAGCTCGGGGCCAATCCATAGGTTCGCATTGTCATAGCCCCCGCGCGCACGGCGGCCAAGCTCGCGAACGCCGTCAAACACATCGGCAATCGCCATGCTCGCACGTACAACCGTCGACGTCGCCTTGGCGGTAAGACCCAGGTAAAGCGTAGAGCCTTCCGAGGTTGCCAAATCGCGGGAAACCTGGCTCAGCGCACCGGTGCTCGAGCCACCCAGGCGCTCAAACAGAACGCGCGATTCATCCGCCGACACCACGCGCGCCCATTGACGGCGCGCCTCGCGCTCGATGGAGTGGGCCTCATCGATCACCCAGTGACGAATCGGAGGCAAGATTCTGCCCTCGGCCGCAACATTGCGGAACAGCAGGGAATGGTTGGTGACCACCACATCGGCATGCGCCGCGCGACGGCGAGCGCCATGGACCAGGCATTTATCGGGGAAAAACGGGCATAGGCGACGGGCGCACTCGCGCGACGCCGTCGTAAAGTCGGGACGGTTGACGCTGCGCCAGCGAATGCCGAGCGAGTCGAGGTCGCCATCGGCCGACTGACACACGTACGCCATGATGACCGCGACTGCCGTAAGCGTGTCGGCAGGATCACGCTTAGTCGTAATTTCGACTTGGCCGCGACTCATACGCTCAAGCTTGCGCAAGCATGGATAGTGGTCATAGCCCTTGAGGGCGCAAAACGATAGGCCTCCGTCCAGCTGCTCGGCAAGTTTGGGCAGCTCATGATACATGAGCTGGTCGGCAAGATTATTCGATTTAGTCGCGATACCAACCGTGATATTGTTGCGGCGCGCGGCCTCGGCAAAAGGCACCAGATAGGCCATCGATTTGCCGACGCCCGTCCCCGCCTCAATCACGCGATGCGTTCCCGTAACGAGCGCGTCACGGACCTCGAGCGCCATCGCGATTTGCTCATCGCGCGGCTCGTACGTGGGATACATGCGATTAACCAGACCGCCCGGGGCATAGTCCGCCTCGATTTCCTCGCGGCTCGGCATCTTAAGGACCGGTAGCTCGTCCGCATCAACGCGATCATCGGCCCGATCGGCCTTGAGTACGTCGGCGCGGGCGGCGCTGAGAGAGAAGATGGAACCGGGGTTCTGCCCCGCCAAGAACGAGAAGATAGGACGATAAGACCAGGGCACGTCGGGGTGCATGTCGGCCAGGCGCGCCATTAAGCCCTGAGGCAAGTCGGTAAGCGCCACGAGCAGCACGCGCCACACACCACACAGGGCGTCGACATCGGCGTTGGCGCGGTGCGACACCGAGTCACAACCAAACAGGTCGGCCATAAAAGACAGCTTATGCGATGCCAGGCGCGGAAGCGCGATGCGCGACAGTGCCAGCGAATCGATCCAGATGTCGCTGACGTTGACACCGCCCTTGACCGACTCGATAAACGAACGGTCGAAGGTGGCGTTATGCGCAATCACCGGGCAGCCGCCGACAAAATCGGCGAGAGCAGCCACGGCCTCGACGGCCGATGGGGCATCCACCACATCGGCGTTTGTAATGCTCGTGAGTTCGGTAATCTCGGCGGGAATCAGCTGCTTGGGATGCACGAAGGTATCAAACCGATCGACAACCTCGCGGCCCGAAAGGCGGGCCGCCGATATCTCGATAAGCTCGTTGTCCTGCACCGAAAGACCCGTGGTCTCGGTATCGAGGACGATAACATCTTCCTCGATGAGACCAAACGATTGGGTTTTGGCGCGCTCGGCAAGCGTGGCATAGGAATCGATGACAAACTGCGGCGTTCCCGACGAAACAGCGTCCTCGATTAGCATGCAATGCCCGCTCGACGAAGGCCCATACGAATCAGACTGTCACAGACCTGCGGGAACGTCATGTCATCGGTGTGGCGAATCTCATCCGGATACAGCGACGTGTCGGTCATGCCGGGAATGGTATTGGTCTCGAGGATAACGGGGCCGTCCTCGCTCACGATAAAGTCGCTGCGCGAGATACCCAGGCAACCGAGGGCCTTATGGGCAGCGCAGGCGAGCTCCTGGGCACGAGCGTAGTTCTCGGGTGAAATCTGCGCCGGAATGCGATGGATGTCCGTAGGGTCGACATACTTCACGTCCAGATCGTAGAACTCGCAGTCCTCGGGCTTACGAATCTCGACAATCGGCAGAGCGCGCACGTCATCTTCGCCGTATACACCGACGGTAATCTCGGTACCCTCGATGCACTTCTCGACCAGCACTTTGTCGCCGTACTCAAACGCCTTAGCGATTGCCGCGGGCAGCTCGGAGGGCTCATGGACCAGGGAAATGCCATAGCTGGAGCCGTTAACGGCCGGCTTTACAAAGCAGCGCTCGCCACAAACCTTGACGATATGATCGATATCGACTTCATCGCCCACCTCGAGCGCAATGCCGGGGGCAATGGGAATGCCCGCCTTGGCGTACAGGAGCTTAGAGACCTCCTTGTCGGCACCGCATGCGCTTGCGAGCACGCCCGAAGCCGTGTAAGGGATACCCAGGGTCTCCATGGCACCCTGCATGGCACCATCCTCGCCGCCGGCACCGTGCATGGCGATAAACGCCACGTCGAAACCACCGGTCGCCATGGTTACCATAAAATCATCTGCAGCCGTGTCGAGCAGCTCCACCGAAGTGTAGCCGGCCTCCTTCAGGGCCACCACGACGTTCTTTCCCGAATTGAGCGAGATCTCGCGCTCAGCGGAATGACCGCCCGCCAAGACCGCTACGTGCATGTTCTCTAGGCTTTTACCCGGCATGGGCAGACTCCTCCTCTATAATTTCTGCAGCTGATACCATATTGTAGCGATACCCTCTACGTTTCCCCAAAATCGAAAGGCTTCCATGAATCCCAGGACTAAATCTCAGGACATTCGCGACTTGAGCCAAAACGATATTCGCGAGCTTGTGGCCGAACTTGGCCAGCCCGCCTTCCGCGCGAAGCAGCTCATCGAATGGGTCTTTGAAAAGAACGTTTGTTCGTTTGACGATATGACCAACCTTCCCAAGGCTTTCCGCGAGCAGCTTAAAGAGGCTTTTGCCTTTGACACGCCGACTGAGCTCACCAAGCAGGTATCCAAAGATGGCTCTCGTAAGTATCTGCTTGAGTACCACGACGGCATTTCCGTCGAAACCGTAGGCATGCCCCGTCGTAACAAGCTTTCCGTCTGCGTTTCCACCCAGGCAGGCTGCGGCATGGGCTGTGCTTTTTGTGCTACCGGCCTCAACGGCCTCAAGCGCTCGCTGACCGCCCAAGAGATCGTTGACCAGGTACTTCATGTCTCCAACGACTTTGGCGAGCGTGCCACAAGCGTCGTTTTCATGGGTCAGGGCGAGCCCTTTGCTAACTATGACGAGGTTCTCAAGGCACTGCGCATCCTTAACGATCCCGACGGTATCGGTATTGGAGCCCGCCACCTTACTGTCTCTACCAGCGGCGTTATTCCCGGTATTCGCAAATTCGCCGACATCCCCGAGCAGTTCACGCTCGCCGTTTCCCTGCATTCCGCCATCCAGTCGACGCGCAATAAGATTATGCCCGGCGTTAAGAAGTACACGCTGCTCCGCCTTCACGAGGCGCTTCAGCTCTACACCGAGAAGACCGGACGCCGCCCAACCTATGAGTATGCCATGATCGAAGGCGTCAACGATACGAATCCCGAGATGCAGGCGCTCTGCGACTTCTGCGAGGGAACGCTGTGCCACGTTAACCTAATTCAGCTTAACGACATCGAGGGCAGCCCGCTCAAGCCGTCGCCGATTCATAAGGTTGAGGATCTTCAGCGTCGTCTTGAGTCCCGTGGCATCGAGACCACGATTCGTAACTCCCGTGGTAACGATATTGACGCCGCTTGCGGACAACTGAAGCAGCGCTTCAAAGTTCAGAAGAACGCATAGGGGAGTCGCACCCCAAAACGTTTCATGTGAAACATCGAACGACCCCGGTTGCAGAATATGCAACCGGGGTCGTTTCATTTATTCACCTTAATTTTGAATCAGCTGCTACCTGTCCCATTTTTTACGGCCAAAATAAGGGGTCCTTGTCTCATGAATCAGACAAGGACCCCTTAGAATATACTGAATAATTGTTAGGTACCTAATAGCCTACATTTTCCCATTGGTTGCTAACCCAACCTTGATTAATCTTGGGATTCTTCGTTACCTGAGCAGTACGCATGGCAACATCTTCCGTCATAACATCCATTTTCTTTTTGGAAGTATCGACGATATCTTGCGCGCCACGAAGCAAACGACCTCGCAGTTCATCGTCTGTCGCGATCTTACAGCCAGCAAAGGCACCAGCCGCGACAGTCGTAGCCAATGCAATCGCTGTTAAAATCTTATTCCTCATCTTGGCCTCCTTGATCAAACTGAATCATTTCGCCAAGAATACGAGAGAGCTCTTCCTCGTCTTTAAACTCAATCTCAATCTTGTTCTTTCCACGCGAGCTCTTCACACGCACGTTGGTATTAAATACCTGACGAAGCACACGGGCAGCCTTTTTAAAAGACTGAGGCGTTGCAGGTCTCGGCGTCTTAGGTGTCTCTCCGGCAGAAAACAACGGAGCAAGGTTTTCTGTCGCTCTTACTGAAAGGCCCTCTGCAACAACTTTCTCTGCAAGTCGAATTCGAGCATCCTCATATGGAACTGCAAGAATCGCACGTGCATGACCAGCAGTAAGTTTGCCCTCAAAAATCATCTGCTGAACTATTTCGGGGAGATCGAGAAGACGCAGTGAGTTTGTAATTGCAGAGCGTGACTTGCTTACTGCCTTCGACAATGCCTCCTGGGTCATACCGCTGGCATCGATGAGCTGTCGATAGCCCTTAGCCTCTTCGACGGGATTCAGATCAGAACGCTGAAGGTTTTCGATAAGAGCAAGAGCCAGCATCTCTTCATCATTAACGTCTTTAATGATGACAGGCAGTTCCTCAAGACCAGCAAGCTTTGACGCCTGGTAACGACGCTCGCCAGCGATGATCTCATAGCCGTTTCCATGTTTGCGAACCAAAAGTGGCTGCAAAACACCATGTTCTTGAATTGATTCACTCAACTCGCGAAGTTCAGTTTCATTGAAGTGAATTCGCGGTTGATTGGGGTTTGGGACAATGTCCTCAATAGGCAGCTTAGTTTCAGATCCAGCATTTGAGGCAGATGCAGCAGAACCACCTGTCTCATACTCAGCCTCGGAGACCAAAGCATTGAGTCCACGTCCCAATCCGCCGCGTTTCTTTGCACTAGGCACGTTTGATCACCTCTTTTGCAAGGTTCATATACGCTTTAGCACCCTTATTTTGCGGTGCATAGGTAATTACAGGCTCGCCGAAGGACGGAGCTTCTGAGATTTTGACCGTACGGGGAATTAAGGTCTTAAATGCCTTATCACCAAAGTACGACTGAACTTCCTCAACAACCTGATTTGAAAGGGAGGTTCGCGAGTCATACATGGTCATAAGCACACCATACGTGTCCAAACCCTTATTTAGACGCGATTTGACCATTTTCATCGACTCAAGAAGCTTGGTAACGCCCTCAAGTGCATAGTACTCGCACTGAATAGGAATCAAAACGCTGTCTGCAGCAGTCAGCGCATTGATAGTAAGCAGACCGAGCGAAGGAGGACAATCGATAAAGATAAAATCAAACTCGTCCTGAATGGGTTCAAGCAAATCCTTTAAGCGAGTTTCACGGGCAATCGCACTTACAAGCTCAATTTCTGCGCCTGCAAGCTGGATCGTAGCAGGAATTACAAACACCTTTTTGCAATTCGTATCAAGAACAAGCGATTCTGCCGGAACATCATTCAATAACGCATCATAGATGCAGTGATCAAGATCTTCTTTTTCAATTCCAAACCCGCTTGTACTATTTCCCTGCGGGTCAAAATCGACAATGAGTGTCTTTCGACCCTGCTCACCTAATGCTGCGGCAAGGTTAACAGCAGTCGTTGACTTACCAACGCCGCCTTTTTGATTGATGATTGCAATGATACGCGTGTCTTTTGCGCTCTTAGAACGCTTAACGTCGCGAAATCCCACGGTCCCTCCTGGTGTGTATTAAAGCTGTCAAACGGAGGATGTTTCACGTGAAACATTCCGAATCGATATCAACCGCCATGTTTCACGTGAAACACTGCAAGTTGTTAGTATCCATTATGTTTCACGTGAAACATCTAGGCAAGCGGATTCTTCTTTGCCACGCCATTTGCACGAGGCAATGAAACGGATGCTGGATGACTCTTCTTAAGAACAATGAACTCCCTGTGACCCAAGCCTTCAGGCAAATCAATTGCGTCATTCAGAAGCAAAGTGAAGCCGCAAATCTTAGCTGCTGACATGCCGGAAGCAAGCTCCTCATCCGAAGGATTGCCCTTGGTTATAACAAATAGCCCTCCATCCTTCAGATACGGAGCCGCATACTCAACAAGAATCGGTAGAGGGGCCAGTGCGCGGGCGGTTACAACAGAGAACTGCTTCTTATGGCTCCGAGCATATTCTTCAAGACGATCATGAACCGCATGGGCATGTTTCAATCCAAGAGCATGGACAAAGGAATTTACCGCATCAACCTTCTTGCCAACAGAGTCAATATAAGTAGCTTTACGATGCGTGGTTATGGTTAATGGAATACCAGGGAAGCCCGCACCTGTTCCCATATCGAGCAAAGCTCCCTCAGGAGCCTTGTTGATATAGGGGAGCAAAACAAGTGAGTCGAGGATATGAAGTACTGCAGCATCTTCTACGTTAAGAATACGGGTGAGATTGGTTGTCTTATTTGTTTCTAGAACCAAATCCAAATGCTGAATACATTTCCTCAGCTCAACATCAGTTACGCTCAAGGAATACTCTTTGCAATAGAAAGCTAGACGACTCAACATCTCGTCAGCTTGCTGATCAGTAAGTACTGACAACGAAAGCTCCTTTCTGACAAAAATCAGCGTATCGAGAACTTTTGACAAAAAAAGGGGACGTGGAAACCACGTCCCCTTAGCATAAACTCGAGTAGATTATCGAGCAACAATCACCACATGGCGATCAGGGTCAGAACCCTCAGAATGAGTATCGACGGCATCATTGCCACGAAGTGCAATGTGAACCAGTCGACGCTCGTAGGCATTCATGGGCGGAAGCGAAACATTCTTATGAGTGCGAATGGCACGCTCGGCAGCAGACTGAGCCATGGAGGCAACCTTGTCCTGACGGCGGCTCTTGTATCCCTCGACGTCCACTACAACCGGATACCTAAAGCCAAGTTTGCGGCTCACCAGCAAAGAGAACATAACCTGAAGGGCATCAAGGGTGCGACCATGACGGCCAATGAGAACAGCAAGGTCGGGAGCCGTTACATCCAAAATCAGCTCACCTTCGTCGCCCTCATACTCATCGATAGGAGAGTTGGCGGCATCGAAGTGCGAAAGGATGGAACGCAGGATGGAAATAGCAACATCGGCAATGGTGTCGAGCTCCTCATCGGTCAGCTCTTCACCAGCCTTGTAGCGCTGTGCAATCTCGGGATAATCGCCCGCGACCTGCGGGGCAACCTCCTCAAGCATATCCTCGATGATCTCTTCAGACATAACGTACTCCAAAAGTTAGGTACCTAAATAAGATTGATATCCCACTACTTCTTCTTGTGCGGGCGCGGCTTCTTCTCTCGACGAGTGACCTCAACCTGCAGCGGAGCGTTCTTAAGACGCTCCTCCTCATCGGCCTTCGCCTTGTCGATGACCTTCTGCGTCACAAAAATCTGCTGGATAACCTGCCAAGCAGACGAGACGTCGTAGTACAGCAGAACACCAACGGGAAGGCTCCAGCCCATCCAAAGCATCATGACCGTCATGACAACGGCCATCATACGCATGCTCTGAGCCTGCTGGCCGGTCTGGTTGCGCGACATATAGAGCTGCGGAATCAGGGTCAGGACGGCGAACAGGATCAGGCAAACCAGCGCAGGCAGTGCAACCATAAAGCCATCGGCAAAGGAAGCACCCGGCGTGGTGGTCAGGTCGGGCAGGATGTTGAAGAACGAGAACGTGCCGTCGTTAAAGTACTGCGGCAGGTTGCGCAGCAATGTAAACAGGGCGAAAAGGATAGGCATCTGAATCAGCAGCGGCAGACAGCCAGCCATGGGGTTGAACTTGTTCTCGCTGTAGAACTTCTGCATCTCCTCGGCCTGACGCTGGGGATCGTCGGCATAGCGCTCCTGGATCTCGAGCATCTTGGGCTGCAGCACCTGCATGCGAGCCGTCGACTTGGTCGACTTGAGCATGAGCGGCGTCAGCAGCAGACGGATGATGACCACCAGGATGATGATGGACAGGCCCCAGTCGACCGCAAAGGTCTGGATGAGCTTGAGCAGCTCGAAAAGGATGTTAACGATCCAATCCCACATGTAAGTTTTCCTCCGATAGCGAGTGCCCGCTAGGGCACAGGGTCATAACCGCCGACGTGCAGGGGATTGCAACGAGCGATGCGCCTCACGGCAAGCCAGCAGCCTCTCAAAACACCGTGCTTCCCAATCGCCTGGATGGCGTATTGCGAGCACGTTGGGTAATAAATGCAGGCGTCAGGCAATAAGGGCGAAATAACCTGTTGATATATGCGAATAGGAGCGATGGCAACACGTCGCAAAACGTGATTGCTCATCGCTCCTCCCCGGCAACGCCGGCGCGCTTCATAAGCGAACGCAACGCCTTGTCCATCTCCTGCGGCGAGGAAACCCTCGTCTTGGGAGTTGCAAACAAGATGATGTCATAACCCGCAACGGGAAATCCGCAGCTGCGGGCGGCCTCGCGCATCACACGCTTAGATCGGTTGCGCACGACGGCACAACCGAGTCGCTTAGCACCAACGAAGGCGACCCTTCCGGAGTCGCCTTCGCCAACCGATTCACATATGGTCATTCGAATCAGAGGGTGATTGAAACGACGCCCCTGACTGAACACATGCTCGAAATCTTGCCGAGACTTAATAGTCTTCATGCGAGATGTGTGTATCGCTGCTAGACAGTGAGACGCTTGCGGCCCTTGGCGCGGCGACGGGCGAGCACGGCACGACCACCCTTAGTGGCCATACGGGCACGGAAGCCATGGGTCTTGGCACGCTTACGCTTATTAGGCTGATACGTACGCTTCATCTTAAGTTCCTCCTGCTGCATTTCGAGTGTCCGCGGGGACGCGGACGCAGATATAGACACGTGAGCTTGAAGATTGTAGGGAAATCAATGTTCAAATGTCAAGAAATCAAAGGTAAAAGGTTGCGCAGTTCACACGGTTCCCCCATAAGCCAAGCTCGATTTAGCGGTGCATGGCAACTTTTCACGATATTTCATCGAGTTTTCAACAGGTCATGTTGGCAATGTTGATAACTTTTCGTCCGTTTTCCAAAGTTTTCAACAGGTTTTGAAAGTTTGTCGAAAGATGAGAAACATTGCACGGTGAGCTACTATTTGTTCGAAACCTTTTGGAAGATTGCGAGCGGCATGTCTGACGACTTTTACACCATGGTCGATTCCGGAGACCCGGCACCCGACAACGAGCACATCACCGGCGTGCGCGAAGAGCGTGACGGAGGTGAACAGACGACAACGCAGGCGCCAAAAGCCATGTACGCCGCGCGCATCGCCGTCTATGACGACATGCTGTCGACACCGCGTGTGATCGTCATTGATCCGCAAGATGTCCGCACGTATTTGGAAGAGACGACCAACACCGTCTACCAGTGCATGAAAGAACAAGGTGGCCACATCTCGCTCATGGTCATCCGCGAGATTGTCGAAAACTTTATCCACGCACACTTTGCCGAGCCCATCATCTCGATTCTGGACGGCGGAGACACCATCCGCTTTGCTGACCAAGGACCCGGCATCGACGACAAGGAACGTGCTTTCGACTTTGGCGTTACCAGCGCAAACAGCAAGATGAAGCGCTATATCCGTGGAACCGGAGCAGGGTTTCCCATGGTGCAGGAGTATTTGGAAAACGCCGGCGGTGCCGTATCCATCGAGGACAACATGGGCAACGGCACCGTGGTTACGGTAAGCCTGAACCCTAAACGCGTGCAGGAAATCGAGCGTGCCGGCGGACGCGGCGCTGCCGTGCGGCCCGAGACGGAGCAGCCCACATATCCCCTGCCGGGAGCTTTTGCGCAGCAGCCCGTGGCAACGCAGCAGATGCAGCCCCCCGTGGGACAGATGCAGCAGCCCGGAATGCTTCCCACACAAGAACCCCAGGCGGCATCTATGTCGATGCCGCCAAACATGCCAGAGGCCATGCCGCTGGCTGATCAGGATGCAGCAGCAATGCAGCAGGCGACGGGGGCGCCGGGTGGCCAGCAAATGGGCTATCAGCCGTACCAACAGGGATATCCATATCAGCAGATGCCGCCACTGGGGTATGGCCAGCAGTTCCCGCAGCAGTACCAGCAGGGATATCAGCAGCCGTACCAGCAGATGCCGCAGCAGCAGTACAACCCTTGGACCCAGCAGATGCCTCCACAGCCTTACCAACAGTGGCCTCAAAGTTTTCAACAGCAAATGCCGCCGATGCAGAGTTCTCAACAACCAGCAGCTCAAATGATGTATCCTAATGCAGCAAATCAGTATGCGCAGCCACAACCGGACGTGTTCGTAAGCGATCGCGGCAACGCCGCGCTGGGCTATCTGGCGCAAAATCAAGCGTGCGGTGCAACCGATCTGGCGAGGACGTTTGGAAACTCGGCCCCCACTTGGTCACGCACGCTCAATGACTTGGCGCAGGCCGGCTTGGTCATCAAGCATGGCCAGAAATACCATCTGACCGAACTCGGCGCCGCTCGCGTGCGAGCTCAGAGCTAAAGAACGGGAGAGACAGTGGACGAGGAAGCAAGCATCATCCTGGGGGATGCCATCGCCTTTTGTCAGCGCGACGGCCAAGATGCACGCCTCATCAACATGCTGGGGCAATCGCGCGCCATAAGCCTGACCGAAGATACGCTCACGATCGAGGCCCCCTCGCGCTTTGCCATCGCGCAGCTCAAAAAGCATCAGCCGACTATTGAGGCCTATCTGGAAGAAATCGCCTTTGCGCCGATTGCGCTCGACATCGTGGCACCGCAAGGCGCCGCGACGGAATCCGCTGCCGCGACGGCGCCCGCCACGGCTCCCGCTGCTTCCCCGGCGGTGCCGGCCTCCGCAGGCGACGTGCCGACAATCGAGCACCAGCACAGCGATGTTTCCCGTGAAACCATGGCGCCGTTGCCGACCGCGGTAGCGACGTCAACGAACGCACCCGTCACGCACATGCCCATCGCTCACGACGCAGCGGCGGGCGCGGATTCGGGCATTGCAATCAAGAACACACTCTCGGCCGACGATTTTCGTCGCATGATGAACCAGATGAAGGGCGGAGCGCCGACTAAATCCACGCAAGCTGCGACCCCCGCTTCACCCATGCCAGCACCGACCGTGCCGGCCGAGCAGAATACGGATGGAGCCCCGCTCGCCGCGAACTCAAAATTTACCTTTGAGAACTTTGTCTACGGCCCCGAGAACAGCCATGCCTATCGCTCGGCACTCAAGTTTGCCGCCCTCGCGGACGAGCGCGGCACATGCACATCACTGTTTATCTACGGCAAATCGGGCCTGGGCAAGACGCACCTGCTGCTTGCCATCAAAAACGAGCTCGCCGAGAAGTCGCCCGAGATCAAGGTCAAGTATGCCAACTCCCAGGCATATCTGGACGACCTGATGACCGAGTTCGACCGCCAAAAGAAGAGCAACGCCCCCATCATGCAGGCGTACCACGGCGTGGACGTGCTCATCATCGATGACATCCAAAACATCATCGGCAAGCGCGCGAGCGTGGACTACTTTTTCCAGCTCATGGACGAGTTCATCCGCAACAACAAGAAGGTCGTCATCGCGGCAGACCGCGCCCCCAAGGACCTGAGCATGGACGAGCGCCTGACCAGCCGCTTCAACGCCGGCATGCTCTGCCTGGTCGCAGAGCCCAGCTACGAGATGAAATACAAGATCTTGCAGCGCTATTACGAGAACACCATCGTCGCCGCTCCCGAGGCAGGCGACGACTCACTGTTGGCGGCCTACGGGGGCGACGGCGGGCACCTGACCGATGAGCACTTTAAGCACATGGCAGAGGTGTCGGGCACCAACATCCGCGAACTCGAGAGCTTCTGCGAGCGCTGCGCCGGCGAGGCGGGCGACCGCGAGCGCGAGGGCGGGGAGCTCACCTTTGACGATATCGACGCCATCGCCAGCCAGTACTTCGACACATCGGCCAAAAAGATCAACGTGCAAACGGTTCAGTCCGTCATCGAAGAGCAGTACGGCGTGACGCACGAGGAGCTCATCGGCCCGCGTCGCAACGCCAATATCGCCAAAGCACGCCATATCGCTATCTACCTGGCCATCGAAATGTGCGAGATGACGACCACGGCGGTAGGCGCCGAATTTGGCAACCGCAACCACTCGACCGTCAGCACGAGTTACAAAAAGGTCCAGAAGATGATCCAGGAAGACCGCACCGTCACCGAAGACCTCAAGTCGCTGCGCGATAAAATTACACTACGCTCGTAGGGAAATAGAGACACCTGTTGAAAACTTGTCGAAACCACGGGCATAAGGTGTCTAAAACCCAATCCGCGGTGATGGAAAGTTTTGCGCAGGTTTTGAACGTGGAAAACCACCCCTGTTGCACACAGGTTGCTGTCGATTCTCTTTCTGGGTCTGACCTGCGTCTTTGTGAGTAATCAACAGTTTCGTCAGTGCTATTACTATTATTAAGATATTTATATCTATAGAAAGGTATTAAAAGATGAAGTTCACCGTCAGCCAGAGCTCGCTTACACAAGCCATCGGCGTCGTTATGAAGGGTGTCGCTTCGGCATCCACCCTTCCCATCCTGTCGGGCGTGCTCGTCAAGGCGCAAGACGGCATCTTGGAATTCCAGACCTCTAACTACACCATCTCGATCCGTCATCGCATCGCGGCGCATGTCGAAGAAGAGGGCGAGATGGTTATCCCCTGTAAGATGCTCTCCAATATCACCAAGACTCTCCCCGATGCCCCGGTCACCTTTGAGCTGTCCGAGCGCCAGGTGCTGATCAGTTGCGAGAAGAGCTCGTTCCGCCTGAACACGCTCGATGCCAATGACTTCCCTGAGTTTCCGGCCTATGCCATCGAGAGTGCCGTGGAGCTGCCGACCGATATCTTGTCCGAGATGGTCGGCCGCGTGTGGCGCGTCACCTCGACCGACAAGGCCCGCCCCATCCTGGGCGGCGTGCACATGAAGGTCGAGAACAACACCGTGCGCCTGGTGGCGACCGATTCCTTCCGCTTGGCCGTGTGCGATACGCAGGTCGAGACCTCGACCCTCGAGGGCTCCTTTGAGCTCAACGTTCCGGCTGACGCCTTTAACGACGCACTGAACATCATGGCCAGCCAGGCGACCATCATGATCGGGGCTACCGACACCCAGGTCGTCTTTGAGGCCGGCAACACCACCTACGTGTCGCGTCGTATCGAGGGCGTGTACCCCAACTACAAGCAGCTCATCCCCGATTCGTGCGTGACGAGCGTCAAGATTGACGTCGCCGCCTTTAACGCCGCCCTCAAGCGCGTGGCCGTTATCGCGAGCGCCAACCCCGCCGTCAAGTTCGAGATCGATGTCGAGAACGGGCAGATGGGCCTGTCCTCCATTTCCAATGACCAGGACCTTGCGCAGGAGACGATCGATGTCGAGGCCGAGGGCGAGTCGGGCACCATCGCCTTCAACTACCACTACATCTTCGGCTGCCTCAATGCCCTGTCCAAGGAGAAGGAGATCACGCTGGAGCTCAAGAGCTACTCGCAGGCGGGCATCTTCAAGTCCTACGACAAGATCAACTACCTGTACCTGGTCATGCCGGTCCGCATCTAGCGCTGCGCCATGACCATGTTCGCCCGCGATCTTTCCGTCGCGCACTACCGCAGCTTCGATAGCTATCGTCTTGCCCTGGACGAGGGCGTGACGATACTTGCGGGACCAAACGCGGCGGGAAAGACCAATCTCATAGAGGCGCTGCAGCTGCTGACGAGCGGCGCCTCGTTTAGGCATCCGACCGCAGCCGAGCTCGTCCATGACGGCGTGGGCTCGTGCAAGGTCGAGCTGAGGCTCGAGGGCGACGGCCGCGTGCTTGATATGGGATTGAGCGCGGAGGACGGTAAGCGCTCGTTTAGCCGCAACGGCAAGAGATGCTCTGCCGCCGGTGTGCGCGGGGTTCTGCCGAGCGTGCTGTTTTGCCCCGACCATCTGGACATGGTTAAGCGGGGCGCCAGTGTGCGCCGCGCCGCCCTCGATGACTTTGGCATGCAACTGAGCGCACGTTATGCCGATCTTGCGAGCACCTATGGACGCTGCGTGACCCAGCGTAACGCCCTGCTCAAGGAGACCTGGTGCTGCCGCGAGATGCTCGGCGCGTGGAACGATTCGATTGCCCGCGCGGGCTCGGCCCTGCTTGTGCACCGGTTGGCCCTGCTCGACCGGCTGGCGGGCCATGTGCACACTGCCTACGGGCAAGTGGCATCCGGTGAAGCCGCCAACGTGACCTATACGTCCACGCTGGGGGATTTGCCCCAGGTCGATGATCGCGAAGAGCTGAAGGGCTGGGCGTACGAGCGCATGCTGGCTGCCCTTGATGAGCACGCCGACGAGGAAATTCGCCGCGGCGTGACGTTGGTGGGACCGCATCGCGACGAGATTGAGTTTACCGTGGCGGGTCGCTCCGCCCGTTCATTTGCCAGCCAAGGTCAGCAGCGAACGTTGGTTCTGGCCTGGAAGGTGGCGGAGGTGGCCGTGGCTCGCGATGTCCTGGGCACCGCCCCGCTGCTGCTTTTGGACGACGTGATGAGCGAACTCGACGGCGAACGCCGCGGTGCTTTTCTGCGGCTGATCGGCGATGATATCCAGACGGTCATAACCACGACCAACCTGGGGTATTTTACCGATGACCTGCTTGATCGAGCCAAGGTGGTGAGCATGGGTGAGACGTGCTAATTACGAGCGCGAGAGCGAAACGGTTGCCTTCAGTGGATTTTTGAACGCAGAGCGTCAGCGCATCCTGGCGGCCGCGACACCTGAGCGCCGCGCGCAGATGGAGGCCGCCGAGGAGTCGCGCGCGGTCTATCGCGCGTGGAACGCGGTGTGCTCGGGCACGCGCGAGGGGCGGCATGTGACGGGCTTGCGCTACCTGCCCGAGTCCAATGAGCTGCTGGTATATCTCGATTCGCCCTCGTGGACGCAGGAAATGACGCTGTTGCGCGAGATCATTCGCGCGCGCATGGAGCGCGCCGGTGCGCATGTGGACGGCCTGGTGTTCAAAACCACCGCGCCCGGTCACACGCCGCCCGCCGCCAAGGAGCGCCTGCGCCCGGCGACGACCGAGCGCCCGTCGGCCCCGCACGCCGACCTAAGTGAGGCCGAGCGCACCGAGATTGAGCGCCAAGTGGCGCCCATCGAAGACCAAAAACTGCGCGAGGCCCTCGAGAATGCCATGAGAGCCAGCGCCGAGTGGGCCAAGGGCGTGCAAAGCAAAAAAGAGCCCTAAATCGCATCTGGTGGCCTTGTAGAGCCAAATACCCTCGTTCCCGAGGGTATTTTTTACGATAAACTAGTAAGGCTGTACACATTTTCTTGACTGAAGGAGGACGTGTGGCAAACGAAAACGATTACGATGGCGGCGAGATTAAGATTCTCGAAGGTCTCGAGGCCGTTCGTAAGCGCCCGGGCATGTATATCGGCTCGACGAGCGCCAGCGGTCTGCATCACCTGGTGTGGGAGATCGTTGACAACTCCGTCGACGAGGCCATGGCCGGTTTCTGCACCGAGATCCAGGTGACGGTCCACGCCGACAACTCCATCACGGTCGTCGACAACGGTCGCGGTATCCCCGTCGACGAGCACCCTGTTAAAAAGATCCCGACGCTCGAGGTCGTCATGACGATCTTGCACGCCGGCGGTAAGTTCGATAACTCGGCCTATAAGGTCTCGGGCGGCCTGCACGGCGTGGGCATCTCCGTCGTCAACGCACTGTCCAAGCGCGTGGTCGTTCAGGTTCGTCGCGATGGCAACACCTACGAGATGGAGTTCTCGCGCGGCAAGACCGTCAAGAAGATGGAAGTCGTGGGCACCTCGGATTCGACGGGCACCACCGTCACTTTCTGGCCCGACGACGAGATCTTCGAGACCTGCATCTATGATTTCGATACGCTGCACAACCGTCTGCAGGAGACGGCGTTCCTCAATAAGAACCTCAAAATCGTGCTGACCGACGAGCGCGAGGCGACTCCCCACGTGGAGGAGTTTTGCTACGAGGGCGGCATCATCGACTTCGTCAAGTTCCTCAACGAGGGCAAGGACGTCCCCGAGGCCTTTAAGGAGCCCATCTACATCGAGGGCAAATCGGATCCGGACGCGCCTGTGACCAAGATGGGCGAGGTCGAGGTTTCCCTGCAGTGGAATAGCGGTTACGGCGAGAACGTCATGTCGTTTGCCAACGACATCTACACCCCCGAGGGCGGCATGCACCTTGAGGGCTTCCGCACCGCGCTCACCCGCGTGATCAACGACTACGCGCGCAAGCAGAACCTGCTCAAGGAAAAAGACGCCAACCTGACCGGCGACGATGTACGCGAGGGCCTTTCGGCCGTTATCTCGGTCAAGCTGCCCGACCCGCAGTTTGAGGGCCAGACCAAGGCCAAGCTCGGTAGCTCCTATATGCGAGCGCTGACGCTCAAGATCGTGACCGACGGCCTCGCCGATTACTTGGAGGAGCATCCCAAGCCCGCCCGCGAGATCGTCAAGAAGGCGCAACAGGCCTGCAAGGCGCGCAACGCCGCCCGCAAGGCTCGCGAGGCGACCCGCCGCAAGAGCCTGCTCGAGACGGCGTCCCTGCCCGGTAAGCTCGCCGACTGCTCGGTGCGCGATGCCGAGCTGACCGAGCTCTTCATTGTAGAGGGCGACTCGGCAGGCGGTTCGGCCAAGGACGGCCGCCGCCGAGACATCCAGGCGATTCTGCCCCTGCGCGGCAAGATTTTGAACGTCGAACGCGTTGGTGACCATCGCGCGTTCTCGAGTGACACCATCCAGTCGCTGATTACCGCGATCGGTTGCGGCGTCACGACGAGTGCCGGCGACGGCGGCGATTTCGATATCACCAAGGCGCGCTACCACAAGATCATCATCATGACCGATGCAGACGTCGACGGCGCGCATATCCGCATCCTGCTGCTGACGTTCTTCTACAAGTACATGCGTCCGCTGATCGATGCCGGCTACGTCTATGTTGCCTGCCCGCCCATCTTTGGCATTAAGGTGCGCAACAAGATCCACTACGTGTATCCCAACGGCCGCCAGCCCGAAGACGAGATCCTGCGCGACACCATCCAGAGCCTGGGCCTGAACCCCGACGATAACGACGAGGACGGCAAGGCCAAGGACGGCAAGATCACCAAAAAGCGCAAGGGCTATACCGTCCAGCGCTACAAGGGCCTGGGCGAGATGGACCCCAAGCAGCTTGCCTCGACGACGATGGACCCCAAGACCCGCATCCTGCAGCGCGTGTCGATCGAGGACGCCGTGGTGGCAGACCGCGCCGTGCGCGAGCTGATGGGTTCCGAGGTCGGCTATCGCCGCGAGTACATTGAAAAACATGCGCATGACGCGCGTTTCCTTGACGCTTAAGAGGAGGTAACGTGGCAGACGATATCAACAATAACGAGGGTATGGACGAGGCCGGCGATGCCGGTATGCCCGATGATCTGAAGCGCCTGCTTGCCCGTGCTGAGCAGGGCGAGGACGGCGATCCGGACGCCTATAACCCCGATGCCGATGATGATGAGGAAGAAGACGACGCCGAGCTCGAGGAGAGCTTTGGCGAAGTCGATCGCGGCGCCTCGGCCGGCGAGGATATCAATGGCGGCCAGCTCCAGATTTCGGAGTTTGGCCGCGAGATGAAGCAGTCGTTCATCGAGTATTCGATGTCGGTTATCACGGCACGTGCCCTGCCGGACGTGCGCGATGGCTTAAAGCCGGTGCACCGCCGCATTCTGTACGCGATGAACGAGAGCGGCATCTACCCCAACCGCCCGCACAAGAAGTCAGCTTGGACGGTCGGCGAAGTTATCGGTAAGTACCACCCGCACGGTGACTATGCGGTCTACGAGGCCATGGTCCGCCTGGCACAGTGGTTCTCCATGCGCACGCCGCTCATCGACGGTCACGGCAACTTCGGTAACATCGACGGCGACGGCGCGGCAGCCATGCGTTACACCGAGAGCCGCCTGGCAAAGCCCGCCATGGAACTGCTGCGTGACTTGCAGAAGGATACCGTCGACTGGCAGCCCAACTACGACGAATCGCTCGCCGAGCCCGTGGCGCTGCCTGCGCGCTTCCCCAACCTGCTGGTCAACGGCAGCCAGGGCATCGCCGTCGGCATGGCCACCAACATCGCCCCGCATAACCTCGCCGAGGCGATCGAGGCAACCTGCTACCTGATCGATAATCCCGACGCCACTGTCGACGAGCTCATGCAGATCATGCCCGGTCCGGACTTCCCCACCGGCGCCATCATCATGGGCAGCGCCGGCATTAAGCAGAGCTACGAGACCGGCCGCGGCTCCATTACCGTGCGCGCCAAGGCTCACGTGGAGTCCACCAAGACCGGCCGCAGCCGCCTGGTCTTTACCGAGATTCCCTACATGGTCAACAAGGGCACCCTGCAGGAGAAGATCGCCCAGCTCGTCAACGACAAGCGCATCGAGGGCATCTCTGATATGCGCGATGAGTCCAACCAGAAGGGTATCCGTCTGGTCATCGAACTCAAGAAGGGCGTCATCCCGCAGGTCGTGCTCAACAACCTGTACAAGTACACCTCGCTGCAGACGACCTTCGGCGCCAACAACCTGGCGCTCGTCAACGGCGTTCCCAAATGCCTGAGCCTGCGCGAGATGCTGCAGCACTACATCGACCACCAGGTCGACGTCGTCACCCGACGCACCCGCTTCGACCTTAAGAAGGCCCAGGCCCGCGCGCATATCCTCGAGGGCTACCTGATGGCCCTTGACCATATCGACGAGGTCATCAGCATCATCCGTTCCTCGCAGACCGACTCCGAGGCCAGCAGCCGCCTGATCGAGCGCTTTGGCTTTACGCCCGAGCAGACCACGGCCATCCTCGAGATGAAGCTGCGCCGCCTGACCGGCCTGGAGCGCGACAAGATCCAGGAAGAGCTGGACGGCCTGCGTCGCGCCATCGCCTACTACGAGGACCTGTTGGCGCACGAGGAAAAGATCTTGGGCGTCATCAAGGAAGAGATGCGCGAGATCTCCAAGAAGTTCGGTGATAAGCGCCGCACCGAGATCAGCCAGGTCGAAAAGGATCTGGACGTTGAGGACCTCATCGCCGACGAGGACATGGTCGTGACCATCACCCACACCGGCTATGTGAAGCGTATCCCGGTGGCTGCCTATCGCGCCCAGAAGCGCGGCGGCAAGGGCGTGTCGGGCGTCAACCTCAAAGAGGACGATGTCATCGACGAGATGTTCATCGCGTCCACGCACGAGTACGTGCTGTTCTTCTCGAGCAAGGGCAAGGTCTACCGCCTGAAGGTGCACGAGCTGCCGGTCGGTACGCGCCAGGCGCGCGGCACCGCGATCGTCAACCTGCTGCCCTTCGAGGAAGGCGAGAAGATCGCGAGCGTCATCAGCTGCCGCGAGTTCCCTGCCGACGAGTTCCTGATGTTTGCCACCAAGAGCGGCATGGTCAAGAAGACTGTGATGAGCGCCTATGACCGCAGCCGTCGCGACGGCCTGATCGCCATCAACCTGCGTGACGACGACGCGCTTCTCGCCGTGCGTCGCGTGCGCGAGGGCGACAAGATCATCATGGCCACCACCGCGGGCAAGGCGATCATGTTCCCCGAGGACCAGGTGCGCGCCACCGGTCGCGATACCAGCGGCGTTCGCGGCATTGGAATGAAGGACAGCGTGAGCGTTCTGGGCATGGAGGTCACCAACGGCAACGGCGACCTGTTCGTCATCACCGAGCGCGGCTACGGCAAGCGCACACCGGTCGCGGACTACCCGGAGCAGAACCGCGGCGGCCAGGGCGTCTACACCATCCAGATGACCGAGCGCAAGGGCAACCTCGCGGCCATGAAGACGGTGGGCCCGCAGCACGAGCTGTTCATCGTGACGGAAGGCGCGACGGTCATTCGCGTCAAGACCGACGAGATCAGCCAAACCGGCCGAGCCACCCAGGGCGTCAAGATGATGACCGTCGACGACAACGACCGCGTATGCGCCGTAGCCCGCATGACGGCAGCCAAAGAAAAGCCCGAAGGCGAAGGCACCGAGGATACAGCCGCAACTAGCACCGAGGAAGCCCCCGTCGACCTAGGCGACGGCAACGACATGCCAGAGGATCTCCTAGACGAGTAAGAGGAACCAGCTGGTAGAAAATATCAGACCCCATATATCGGCGGTCGGCGCACTGCGCGCCGACCGCTTT
>CAJLAV010000013.1:0-24884 GCA_905204735.1 uncultured Collinsella sp.
AAAGGATAGCTCTTTGCCGCGCCTTTTTGTTTCGTATAGAAAACTTTTTCGAAATCTGAATGGGAACCCTTTCCAAAAAGTTAACCACGTGTTAGTTTACTAAAGCGAACATAGACGTGGTTAACTTTTATCGCGTCGATGTTGAGGACGAACTGACGTTAGGAGCAACTCATGTCTTGCGGACCGCAGATGCCGGCCATGCCGCTTTCGATGGTAAAAGCGGGCGAAACCGTGCGCGTGTCTCGTGTAAAGGGCAATGAGGACATGAAACACCACCTCAAGGACCTCGGCTTTGTCGAGGGCAACGAAATCCACGTGGTGAGCTCGAGTGGTGCCAATATCATCGTCACGGTGCTGGGCGCGCGCTTTGGCATCGATTCCAAGGTTGCCATGCACATCATGACCGTCGGTTAGTCTGCAGCATTTCATAAAAACCGAAAGGGGGACAAGAGGATGAAGACGTTGGGTGACGTTAAGGTGGGCGAGAGCTCCACCATCGTCAAGCTTCACGGTGAGGGTGCGCTTCGCCGCCACCTTATGGACCTGGGGCTCATCAAGGGCACTTCGTTCAAGGTCGTGAAGGTTGCGCCGCTCGGTGATCCGGTCGAGATCAACGTGCGTGGCTACGAGCTTTCCATCCGCAAGGAGGAGGCGGCCGTCGTCGAGGTCCAGTAAGGGCCTGCGGCGTGTATTTCTGCAGATAAAGTTAGGTATTTCTAACTTAACGCAGCATCTTTGAAGCACATTATCCAGCCTGCGCGGAGAAAGCAGCGCAGGCACACAAGGAAGAAGGATTGAATGGCGGATTCTCAGATCCATGTCGCGCTGGCGGGTAACCCCAACTGCGGCAAGACCACGCTTTTCAACCTGATCACCGGCGCCAACGGCTACGTTGGCAACTGGCCCGGCGTCACGGTTGAGAAAAAGGAAGCCAAGCTCCTAAGCGACAAGAACGTTACCATCACGGACCTCCCTGGCATCTACTCGCTTTCCCCCTACAGCCCCGAGGAGCAATGCTCGCGCGATTACCTCATGAGCGGCGAGCCCGATGTCGTCGTCCAAGTCGTCGATGCCACCAACCTCGAGCGTAACCTGTACCTGGCGCTTCAGGTTATCGAGACCGGCCTGCCCGTGGTCGTTGCCCTCAACATGGCCGACCTGGTCGAGAAGAACGGCGACAAGATCGATACGGACAAGCTTTCCAAGAAGCTCGGCTGCCCGGTTATGATGATCTCCGCTCTTAAGAACAAGGGCATCAAGGAGCTCTTCGAGCAGGTCAAGAAGTCCGCTGCTTCTAAGGGCCAGGTGCCGGAGCACAAGTTCGATTCCTCCATCGAGGACGTTCTGGACCACATCGAGAACAACCTTCCGGCGAGCGTTCCCGCCAACAAGCGCCGCTATTACGCCGTCAAGCTGTTCGAGCGTGATGCAGACGCCTGCAAACTCATCAACCTCACCAAGGAGAAGGCCGCTCGCGTGGAGCAGCTGGTCGCCCAGTGCGAGCAGGATTGCGATGACGACGCCGAGTCCATCATCACCGGCGAGCGCTACGGCGTCATTGCCCACATCATCGACGAGTGCCTCACCAAGGCTCCGGCCAAGATGAGCACTTCCGAGAAGATCGACCGCGTGGTTACCAACCGTATCCTGGGTCTGCCGATCTTTGTGGTCATCATGTTCTGCGTGTACTACATCGCCGTTTCCACATTGGGCGGCACGGTGACTGACTTCACCAACGACCAGCTCTTCGGTACCGACGGCTGGTATGTGCTCGGCCAGGGCCGCGATGCCTACGACGCAGCTGTCGAGGCCGCTGGCGACGACGCCGATTCGGTTGACCCGGCGGAGTATGGCCCGTATGTTCCGGGTATTACCACCATGGTCCACGACGCGCTTGTGGCGGGTGGTACCGAGGACGGTGGCCTGGTCGATTCGCTCGTCTGTGACGGTATCGTCGGCGGCCTGGGCGCTATCTTCGGCTTTGTGCCGCAGATGTTCCTGCTGTTCGTGATGTTGTCCTTCCTGGAGGACTGCGGCTACATGGCCCGCGTCGCCTTCATCATGGACCGCGTGTTCCGTCGCTTTGGCCTGTCCGGTAAGTCCTTCATTCCTATGCTCGTGTCTTCGGGCTGCGGCGTCCCCGGCGTCATGGCCACCAAGACCATCGAGAACGAGAAGGACCGCCGTATGACGGTCATGACCACCACGTTTATTCCCTGCGGCGCTAAGCTGCCGATCATCGCCCTGCTCATGGGTTCTATCATCGGTGACTCTTCCACCACGGCCGCATGGATCAGCCCGCTCTTCTACTTCCTGGGCGTCTTTGCCGTCATCGCTTCGGGCCTCATGCTCAAGAAGACCAAGCTCTTCGCCGGTCGCCCGACGCCGTTCGTTATGGAGCTTCCCGCCTACCACTTCCCGGCGATCCGTTCCTGGGCGCTGCACGTGTGGGAGCGCTGCTGGGCCTTTATCAAGAAGGCCGGCACGGTCATCTTCGCCTCTACCGTCGTGGTGTGGTTCCTCTCCAACTTTGGTAGCTACAACGGCGCCTTTGGCTTCCTGCCTGCCATGGAGGGCATCCCCGAGGAGTTCATGGACTACTCCGTGCTCGCCATGCTGGGCAACCTGGTCGCCTGGATCTTCGCCCCGCTCGGCTTTAGCACCTGGCAGGCAACCGCGCTGTCCGTCTCTGGCCTCGTTGCCAAGGAGAACGTCGTCGCAACCGCCGGTTCGCTGCTCTCCGTTGCCGACGCCGGCGAGACCGACCCGAGCCTGTGGACCGCATTTGCCGGTATGTTCCCGACCATGGGCGCTTGCGTGGCCTTCGGTGCCTTCAACCTGCTGTGCGCCCCCTGCTTCGCCGCCATTGGTACCATCCGCAACCAGATGGACTCGGGCAAGTGGACTGCGATCGCCATCGGTTACGAGTGCGCCTTCGCTTGGGTGATCGGTCTGTTCATCAACCAGTTCTACAACCTGTTCGCGCTCGGACAGTTTGGTTTCTGGACGATTGTGGCCGTCGTGCTGCTCGTTGCGATGCTCTTCCAGATTTTCCGTCCCATGCCTAAGCATGTATGGACCGACGAGGACGAGACCAACGCTGCTTCCGCCGCAGTTTCCGCTTAAGTCCGAATAAGGATCAGCCCCTTTCCACGAGCCCGGGTGTCCCAGCGACACTCGGGCTTTTTGGTGCAAAGGTGTCAGGTTAATTTGCATCAAGTTGGTGCAAACAAGCCTGACCCCATTGCACCAATCTTAGGAGATGTGGCGTTTCCGCAGATAAAACCGACCAAAATAAACCTGTCCCTTTTTGGTAGGTGGAGAATGGGGTAAAGTAAGTGCTGGTTAACTAGAGGAGGCTTGCTATGGCACCTATCGATATTGTTGTGCTGGCCGTTATCGGCGTTGCATTTGTCGCGGTATGCGTGCGCATCTACCGCAAGGGCACCTGTGCCGATTGCGCTCAGGGTGGCGTTTGCACGGGGCATTGTTCTAACAAAAAGACTTGTGCCGCGCTTAAGGGCGTAGACAAAATCGCCGAAGACTTGGGCCGCGGAATCAAGTAAGGCCCAGACATCTAAGCGCCTCGCGAGCATCCGTTCGCGGGGCGCTTTGCGCATTTGAGGGAGAGCGCGGCGAGTCGAAGAGTATTTTGGGGTCTCGTTAAATCAGTTGCGGTGAAATACGGACTGTTTTGGCTGTCAAAGGCCTTATCTACTCCGTATTCCACCGCAACTTTTTGTGGAGTGGGCTAGAGACGCTGCATGCGGTACCCGACACCCATGTGCGTCTGAATCATCTTGGGGTGAGAGGGGTCTGCCTCGATCTTCTTGCGCAGGGTGCGCATGAACACGCGCAGGCTCGCCAGATCGCTGTCCCAGCTCGTGCCCCATATCTCGTGGGTGATGAAGGTGTGGGTGAGCACCTTGTCGACGTTTTTCGCCAGAAGGACGAGCAATTTGTACTCGGTTGGGGTGAGCGAGAGCTCGCGTCCGTCTTTCGTCGCGTATCCCGCGGCGTAGTCGATATGCAGCGGACCGTTGTCAAACGTGCTCGCTTCTGTCGACTCGCTCGACGCCATCGAGGAGCGCCTCAAATTCGCACGGACGCGCGCGAGCAACTCATCCACAGAAAAGGGCTTGGTGAGGTAGTCGTCTGCCCCTGCGTCAAGTGCTGCAATCTTGTCGGAATCTTCGGTGCGCGCTGAAATGACGATAATGGGGACTGCCGACCAGCTTCGGATCTTCGTGATGACCTCGATACCGTCAATGTCGGGAAGGCCGAGGTCGAGCATGATGAGGCTGGGGCCGTGCGACACCGCATCCATGATGGCGGCCTGGCCGTTGCAAACCTTGCTCACGACATAGCCGTGGAGGTCAAGCGCGGTCGAAACGAGGTTTTGAACGGTCAGGTCATCTTCGACCAGGAGGATGCGTGGCTTAGCGGCATTATTCATGAATCTCGATCTCCTCAGCGGGCAGGGTAAAACGGAAGACGGCCCCATGGGGGTGGTTGTCGCGAACTTCGATGACGCCGCCATGCGCCTCCACGATGGAGCGGCAGAGCGACAGCCCAAGGCCGATGCTTCGACGCGAATCCACGGGCCGCGTATTGCCTGAGGTAAAGAAGCGCTCAAAGATATGAGGCTTGTCGCAGTCTGCCACACCCGGCCCATCGTCTGCGACGTCCACCACGACGAACGCGCCCTCGCGACGTGCGCTGACGGTGACAGTCGAGTCCTCGGGCGTGTATTTGAAGGCGTTCATGATGAGATTCGTAAGCACCTGCATGATGAGATGGACGTCGACGCGTACCAGCAGGATGTCGTCAGTGTGCTCGATGGTGACGGCATGTCCATGCGATGCTTGGGCGACATGGCTGAGGGCGGCCTCGATGACCTCGTCGATGAGCTCGGATGTGAGGTTGAGGCGAATGGTGCCGTCCTCGACGCGTGTGATGGCGAGGAGGTTCTCCACGGTATCGATAAGCCAGAGGGAGTCATCGTAGATGGCATCGGCAAGATCGCAGCGTTGTTCGAGGCTGAGCCTCTCGTCGCTCTTCCGAAGGATTGCCGCAGATCCGGATATAGCCGTGAGGGGTGTTCTCAAATCGTGGCCGATGGAGCGCAAAAGGTTGGCGCGCAGCTGCTCGTTTTTCGCCAAGACCGCAGCCTCTTCGCGCTCTTGCGCCGCTCGGTCGCTTTCGAGCGCCAAGGCGCATTCACCTACGATAGATAGGACGATCGAATGCTCGAAGGCTTCGATCTCGCGCCCCTCCAGGGCGATACCGATGACACCGAATACCTTGTCGCCGGTGCGAACCGCGAGGTAGAGACAGCGCGCCTCAGGCAGGGTCCGCGTGCTTGCGCCCGCGCGCTTGTTGTTGGTGTAGGTCCAGGTTGCAACGGCGCGCTCGTAGTCGGTGAGCAGCGACGCGGATCGGTTTTCGGTGCCAGCGGACTCATAGAGCGCCTTGTCGAGCGTGCCGTGTTCGGCGGGGTAGAAGACCACGTCGAGTTTTAGCAGTTTGACGAGTTGGTTCATGGCGACGCGGGCGCACTCCTCCGCGCTATGGGCTTGCTGCAAGAGCTGGTTCGTTTCGAGGAGTACGCGCGTTTTGAATGCGTTCTCGGCGGATGTACGGGCGTTGTCGGCGATGCGCGCAGTTAACTCGCCGGCGACCATAGCGGTAGCGAACATGATGCCGAACGTGACCAGATAGCTTCGGTCGTAGCTGGCGAGCGAAAACAGAGGCGTGACGAAGCAGAAGTTGTAAAGCACTACAGAGAGCACGCTCGATACGATTGTGCAGATACGTCCCGTCGTGGTGACGGCGGTCAGCAGGGCCGTGAGGATATAGAGGGATATGTTGCTGGAATCGGCAAATCCCAGATGGCGGAAAGCCGTGCCGATCGCCGTGGCGGCAAGAGAGAGGGCCAGCGTGCGAAGCACGTTTCGGCTGCTGGGCGGCTGCAGGGCGAGCGCATGGCGGCGTCCTTTGGGTCGGGAGGGCGGAGTCGACTGGTCTGGAATGATGTAAATGTCGAGATTCGGGGCGAATGTTATGAGCTGTTCTACGAGAGATTTGCGGCCGAAGAGGGCCTGACGGACGCTGCTGTGCTCGCCCGTGCGCCCCATGACGATCTTCGAAATACCCGACAGGCGCGCGAACTCGGAGATCTGAAACGCGACGTCGTCGCCATAGACGGTTTCCATATGTGCTCCGAGCTGCTCGGCTAGGGCGATATTGGCTGCAAGCTTGGCGCGCTCATCATCGCTCATGGCTTGCGTGCGCGGGCTCTCTACGAACAGGGCGACGAGCTCGCTGCGAAACGCTTTCGCCATGCGTGCGGCGGCACGGACGATGCGGGGATTGGTCGGCGCCGGGGAGACACAGACTAAGATACGCTCCCTGGTGTAGTAGTCACGGTTTCCCAGCACGCGTGCGGCGTCTGTGAGGTGACCGGTGCGATCGGCGCAGCGGCGCAGCGCGATTTCTCGGAGTGCGGTGAGGTTCTCGACGGTATAAAAATGCTGTTGCGCTCGGTCGGCTTGTGCGGGACGGTAGACGAGGCCGGCGCGAAGGCGCTCAAGTAGGTCTTCGGGCTCTATGTCGACGAGCTCGACCTGGTCGGCATCATCGAAGATACGGTCGGGGATTCGTTCGCTCACGACAACGCCGGTGATGGATGCAACCATGTCGTTTAGGCTCTCGATATGCTGAACGTTCACGGTCGTATAGACGTCGATGCCCGCATGTAGAAGTTCCTCGACGTCTTGATAGCGTTTGTCGTGGCGAGACCCCGGCGCATTCGTATGGGCGAGCTCGTCGACAAGGATGAGCTGAGGGGCGCGCTCGATAGCCGCATCTAGATCGAACTCGCTGAGCGCAATGCCGTTGTGCTCGATGAGTTTACAGGGCACGTTCTCAAGCCCTTGTGCAAGATGGGCAGTTGCCGGACGTTCGTGCGGCTCGATGTATCCCGCGACGACGTCGACACCTCGCCGCTTGGCGGCGTGGGCGGCTTGAAGCATCGCATAGGTTTTGCCTGTGCCAGCAGCGTAGCCAAAGAAAATCTTGAGGTGTCCCCGGCTGGTTCGAGTGTCATCGGCGACCTCGTCTTTCTCAATTGCCTTGAGGATGAGGTCTGGATTGACGCGAGTGTCCGATGCGTCGCGCTGCATAGCGTAGCCTTTCTGAAGCGTTGTCCATGCGTGCATACGCGGTGAAGACACCACTGTATGCTCGCGAGGTCGAGTATAGGCGCACTGCAGCTGCAATAGTGCTTTCTACCTGCATCTTTACGGCATCTTAAGGACGTGAGCCCCGGCCCTCACGCCTCTTTAATCCCTAGAAGCGTTTACTGTCCCCAGACGCTTGCGAGGGCAGGCGTCCGAGACATCGGACCGCGTGTGAAAGGGGCGGTAAATGGACATCCTCATTCCCATCATCGGAGTCGTCTGCATTGGACTTCTTATCTATTACATCTACATTCTGATGAGGAGTGATTCGTAAACTATGGACGCTGCGATTCAGTACATCTTGTACTTTGCCGTACTCGTCGTCCTGGCCGTTCCGCTCGGTCGGTTCATGGCCCATATCATGGATGGTGAGCATACGTTCCTGTCGCCTGTGATTGCTCCTGTGGAGCGTGGCGTCTATCGTCTGCTTCGCATCGACGCGGCAGAACAGATGGGGTGTAGGCGCTATCTGGCGAGCGTGCTGGTCTTTTCGGGGATCGGCCTCGTGACTCTTGTGGCACTCCAGGCGCTTCAGTCCTTCTTGCCAGGCAATCCCCAGCACCTGCCGGGTGTGTCATGGGACCTGTCGTTCAATACGGCTGCTTCCTTCATAACCAACACCAACTGGCAGTCCTACTCCGGTGAGACCACCCTGTCCTACCTTGTGCAGTTCATGGGTCTCACTGTGCAGAACTTCGTTTCCGCTGGCACCGGTATCGCGGTCATGTTCGCGCTGATCCGCGGCTTCCGTCAGGTCAAGGAGCAGGGTCTGGGTTCCTTCTGGGTCGACCTCACCCGCACCGTCCTGTATGTGCTCATCCCGCTGAACCTCGTGTTCGGCATCTGCCTGGCTGCCGGTGGCGTCATCTCCAACTTCCAGCCAGCTCAGAAGGCTGAGCTCGTAGAACCCGTCGCTGTTCAGCCTAATGCAGACGGCGGCTGGAGCGTCATCGACGGCGCCCAGATTGAGGGCGACACGGTCAAGGTCGACGGCAAGGTTGTCGAGGGCGCGCGCGTGGTCACCGAGCAGTTCCTGCCCCAGGGTCCCGCAGCTCCTCAGGTCGCCATCAAGCAGTCCGGCACCAACGGCGGCGGCTTCTTCGGCGTGAACTCCGCCCATCCGTATGAGAACCCCAGTGCCTTCACCAACATCATCGAGATGACCAGCCTGCTGCTGATCCCGGCCGCCTGTTGCTTCGCCTTCGGTATCGGCGTCAAGAACACCAAGCAGGGCAAGGCCATCTTTGCCGCCATGTTCATCCTGCTGGTGATCTTCACCGGCATCATCGCCGTCAACGAGCATGCGAGCACCCCGCAGCTGGCCGATGGCGGAGCGGTCAATATCGAGATGACCGACGGCCAGGCCGGCGGCAACATGGAGGGCAAGGAGAGCCGTTTCGGTATCGCCTCCTCTTCTACCTGGTCCGCTTTCACGACGGCTGCTTCCAACGGCTCGGTTAACTCCATGCACGACTCCTACACCCCGCTGGGCGGTTTTGTCCAGATGCTCCAGATTGCTCTGGGCGAGGTCGTCTTCGGCGGCGTGGGCTGCGGCCTGTACGGCATGATCGGCTTCGCCATCCTCACAGTGTTCATCGCCGGCCTCATGGTCGGACGCACGCCTGAGTTCCTGGGCAAGAAGATCGAGCCGGGCGAGATGCGCTGGGCAGTTGTCCTGTGCTTGGCAACTCCGTTTGCCATTCTGGTGTGCTCGGCCATCGCCTGCATGGTGCCCGGTCTTGCCGACCAGCTCAACAATGGTGGCGCGCACGGCTTCTCCGAGGCGCTGTATGCCTTCACCTCATGCGGCGGCAACAACGGCTCGGCGTTTGCAGGCATGAACTGCAACATTCCCTGGATCAACGTCATGCTCGGCCTCGAGATGCTGTTCGCCCGCTTCATGCCCATCATCGGTACGCTGGCTATCGCCGGCTCGCTGGCCAAGAAGGGCAAGGTCGCCGAGAGCGCCGGTACCCTGTCTACCACCAACGGCATGTTCGTATTCCTGCTCGTGTTCATCGTTCTGCTGATCGGTGCCCTGAGCTTCTTCCCGGCCCTGGCGCTTGGCCCCGTTGCCGAGTTCTTCCAGATGATTGCGTAAAGGAGGGCGCAGATTTATGACTATGCAAAAAGACATGATGGGCCGCGCGGTCCGCGACTCGTTTGCCAAGCTGGATCCTCGCGTCCAGATTCAAAACCCGGTCATGTTCCTGGTGTGGCTTTCCGCCGTCATGACCTCCGTCCTGGCCGTCGCTTCCATTTTCGGTGTGCAGGACGCGGGTGTGCCCACCTACTATGTGGTCGCCATCGCGGTCATCCTGTGGCTTACCGACCTGTTCTCGAACTTCGCCGAGGCGCTTGCCGAGGGCCGCGGTAAGGCCCAGGCCGATTCCCTGCGTGCGGCCAAGAAGGATGTCGAGGCCCATCGCATCGAGTCCGTTGAGGACAAGGAGCACTTCACCGTCGTTCCCGGCACCGAGCTCACGCGCGGCGACCTGGTGATCGTACGCGCCGGCGAGCAGATTCCCGGCGACGGCGACGTCATCGAGGGCGCTGCTTCCGTTGACGAGTCCGCCATCACCGGCGAGTCCGCCCCCGTGGTCCGCGAGGCCGGCGGCGACCGCTCTGCCGTTACCGGCGGTACCACGGTGCTGTCCGACTGGATCATCGTCAAGATCTCCAGTGAGCCCGGCCAGAGCTTCCTGGACAAAATGATCGCGATGGTCGAGGGTGCCGCGCGCAAGAAGACCCCTAACGAGATCGCTCTGGAGATCTTCCTGGTGGCCCTCTCCATCGTCTTTATCTTGGTCACGCTGGCCCTGTATTGTTACTCCTGCTTCTCGGTCGGTCTTAACGACATGGACAACCCCACGGCCGTGACCACGCTCGTGGCGCTGCTCGTGTGCCTGGCTCCTACTACCATCGGCGCCCTTCTTTCCGCCATCGGCATCGCCGGCATGAGCCGTCTGAACGAGGCCAACGTGCTGGCCATGTCCGGCCGCGCCATCGAGGCCGCCGGCGACGTCGACATCCTCATGCTCGACAAGACCGGCACCATCACCCTGGGTAACCGCCAAGCCGCCGAGTTCATCCCGGTCGACGGCATCGATCCCGCGGAGCTGGCCGATGCCGCCCAGCTTTCCTCGCTGGCCGACGAGACCCCCGAAGGCCGTTCCATCGTCGTGCTCGCCAAGGAGCAGTTCGGTCTGCGCGGCCGCACACTCGAGGATAAGGGTATGGAGTTCATCCCCTTCACCGCGGCGACCCGCATGTCCGGTGTGAACTACGAGGGCAATGAGATCCGCAAGGGCGCTGCCGATTCCGTGCGCACCTATGTGGAGGCAGCCGGCGGCGTGTTCTCCCAGGAGTGCGACGAGGCCGTCGAGCGCATCGCCAAGGCCGGCGGCACCCCGCTGGTCGTGACCAAGAACTGCCGCGTGCTGGGCGTTGTGTACCTCAAGGACATCATCAAGTCCGGCGTTAAGGAGAAGTTCGCCGACCTGCGCAAGATGGGCATCAAGACCATCATGGTGACGGGCGACAACCCGCTCACCGCCGCGGCAATCGCCGCCGAGGCCGGCGTTGACGACTTCCTGGCCGAGGCCACCCCTGAGGGCAAGCTCGAGAAGATCCGCGAGTTCCAGCGTGAGGGCCACCTGGTCGCCATGACCGGCGACGGCACCAACGACGCGCCGGCGCTGGCGCAGGCGGATGTCGCCGTGGCCATGAACACGGGCACCCAGGCTGCCAAGGAGGCCGGCAATATGGTCGACCTCGACTCCAGCCCCACCAAGCTCATCGAGGTCGTGCGTATCGGCAAGCAGCTGCTCATGACCCGCGGTTCGCTCACGACCTTCTCGGTCGCCAACGACATGGCGAAGTACTTCGCTATCATCCCGGCCCTGTTCTCGCCGATCTACCCGGGCCTTGGCGCGCTCAACATCCTCGGTCTGGCAAGCCCGCTGTCCGCGGTTCTTTCGGCCATCATCTATAACGCGCTCGTTATCGTCGCGCTGATCCCGGCCGCGCTGAAGGGCGTTAAGTACCGCGAGGTGCCGTCCGGACAGCTGCTGATCCACAACCTGCTCGTGTGGGGTCTGGGCGGCATCGTTGCCCCGTTCGTATTCATCAAGCTCATCGACATGCTGCTCGCGTTCTGCGGCATTATGTAAGTGGAGGTTTGTATGTTCAAAGGTGTTGCATCGCGCGCACTGGGCGTGTTCGCGCTGTTTACCGTTGTCTGCGGCCTGGGCTATACGCTCGTCGTGACCGGCATCGCCCAGGTTGCGTTCCCGTATCAGGCGAACGGTTCGCTCATCAAGGTCGACGACAAGATCGTGGGCTCCGAGCTGATCGGCCAGAACTTCGAGGATGAGGACCACATGTGGGGCCGCATCCAGAACATGTCAATTGTCGAAGGCGAAGACGGCGAGCTCATGGCGTACGGTGCCCCGTCCAACCTGTCCCCGGCGAGTGAGGAGTACCGGCAGCTTGTGGACGCGCGCGTCGAGAAGATTCGCGCCGCCAACCCCGATGCCGATATGGACGCCGTACCCGTCGACCTGGTGACGTGTTCGGGGTCCGGCCTCGACCCGGAGATCTCTCCGGATGCCGCCGAGTACCAGGTCCCGCGCCTTGCCAAGGCCACGGGCAAAAGTGAGGACGAGGTGCGCGACATCATCGCCGCGTGCACCAAGGGCCGTTTCCTCGGCGTGTTCGGCGAGCCCACGGTCAACGTGCTCAAGGTGAACCTTATGCTGGACGGCGCGCTGTAGGTGAGGGAGTGGCGGATGAGGGCATGACTGACTATCTGAGCCCTCAATTCCACCCCGCCCATCAGTTGCGGTGAAATACGGACTGTTTTGGCTGTTAAAAGCCTCATCTACTCCGTATTCCACCGCAACTTTTTTTGAGGGTCGGGATTGAAGGTGGGGAGTGCGAGCGAGCGCGAATGCGGCGGGTACTGATACGATAGGGGTGTCTGCAAGTGCCGCCGAGCGGCTTAAACGAAAGGAAGCCTGTATGGAGTCATCCGCCTACCCGATGCTCTTTAGCCCGATCAAGGTCGGTACGACCGAGGTCAAGAACCGCGTCTTTATGCCGCCGGTGTCCACCAACCTGGCCGATCATGGCTATGTGACCGACGATTTGGTCGATCATTACCGTGCCCGTGCCAAGGGCGGCGTGGGCCTCATCATCACCGAGGTCGTGACGGTCGAGCCTACCTATACCTATCTGCCGGGTGACATGTGCTGCTACGACGATACGTTTATCCCCGGCTGGGAAAAGCTCGCCGCGGCCGTCCACGAGTATGGCTGCAAGATCATGCCACAGCTCTTCCACCCCGCCTACATGGCCTTTAACATTCCGGGCACGCCGCGCCTGATTGCTCCGTCCTTTGTGGGCCCGTCCTATGCCCGCGAGGCGCCGCGCCCCATCACGGTCGATGAGATTCACGAACTTACGCATCAGTTCGGTGACGCCGCCGTGCGTATGCAGAAGGCCGGCGTCGATGGCGTCGAGGTCCATGCGGCACACGCCCACGGTATGCTCGGCGGCTTTTTGACTCCGCTCTATAACAAGCGTACCGACGAGTACGGCGGCTCGCTCGACGCCCGCATGCGCTTTTTGCTCGAGGTCATCGCCGAGATTCGCGAGCGCTGCGGTAAGGACTTTATCATCGACGTCCGCATCTGGGGCGATGAGTACACCGATGGCGGCCTGACCCTCAACGATATGATTTATGTCTCGCGTCGCCTAGAGAAGGCCGGCGTCGACATGATTCACGTGTCGGGCGGCACCACCATCAAGCGCGGCTCCGCGATTCCTGCCGCCGGTACCCAGCAGGCCTCGCACGCCGCCTGCTCGCGCGAGATCAAAAAACACGTCAACATTCCCGTCGCCACCGTCGGTCGCATCAACGAGGCCTGGATCGCCGAGGAGCTGATCGAGGACGGCGCTGCCGACATCTGCATGATGGGCCGCGCCAATCTGTGCGATGCCGAGTTCTGCAACAAGGCCGCTGCCGGCAACGCCGACGATATTCGCCCCTGCATCGGCTGCCTGCGCTGCCTGAACGGCATTATGTTCGGTAAGCGCATCTCCTGCACCGTCAACCCCGATGTTGAGCGCGACGAGGCCGGCTACGAGCCTGCCGCCGAGGTCAAGAACGTGCTCGTTGTGGGCGCTGGTCCTGCGGGCATGGAGGCAGCCTACATTGCCGCCAAGCGCGGTCACAACGTGGTGCTCGTGGATAAGCAGGATGAGCCGGGCGGCGAGATGCGCATCGCAGCCGTTCCGCCGGCAAAGCAGGAACTCACCCGCGTGATCAAGTATCAGTACCGTCGCCTGGCCGAGGCCGGCGTGAAGTGCGTCTTTGGTACCGAGCTTTCGGCCGAGGACATTCAGCGTGACTACGCGGGCTACGAGGTCGTCCTGGCTTATGGCGCCGAGCCCATCGCTCCGGCCTTCATGCAGGGCTTTAAGCAGGTTATGACGGCCGACGACCTACTGGGTGGCAAGGCTTTCCCGGGCAAGAAGATCGTCATCGTGGGCGGCGGCACCGTTGGCTGCGAGACGGCCGATTACCTGGCCCCGTTGGTCAACGACCTGTCGCCGGCCAATCGCGATGTCACCGTCATCGAGATGACCAAGACGCTCGCCGCCAACGAGGGCGGCGCCGGTCGCGCGGTGCTCATCACGCGCATGCTCTCCAAGGGCGTCCATGTGCTGACCGAGGCCAAGGTGACCGAGATTACCGAGGACACTATCAGCTACGAAAAGGATGGCGAGGTCCGCACTATCGCCGGTGCCGATACGCTGGTGCTTGCCATGGGCTATCGTCCCAATACCAAGCTGGCCGACGACCTGGCTGCAGCCGGTGTTGCCACCCACGTGCTGGGTGACGCCAACAAGTGCGGCAACATTCGCGACGCCATCGGCGACGGCTACAAGGTTGCCTGCGAACTCTAGTCAACCCCTTTGCACCAATCGATTGCAAAAAGCGGCGGCTGCCCTGTGTGTTGGGCAGCCGCCGCCTGCGTTCGACGGGAAGGCGCAGATAGTCCGATTAGGGCCCAGGAGCTCCTTGACCTTGGCGATGATGGCCTCGTCGGTGGCGTTGGCAAAGAAGTGCTCCTGGAGCGGTTTTCATCTTGCAGGGCAGTTGTCGTTTCTACAGTTCAGCTTCCAGTTCGGCTTTGTGCTCGTAGAGGTAGTCGCGCATGTAGGGGATGGCAAATGAGACCTTGCCGTACGAAGGAGCCTCGATAATCGATTCTCTTAACAGGCGGCTGCGGACGGAGCTCACCTGTTGAGGCGTTTTGTTTAGGGCGTCGGCAACCATGCTGGTCGAGCTCGTCTGCCCCAAAGACGCCATGCTCAGCAGATAAGCGATGCACGTGGGCGGAATGCGCTGCAGCGCGGGCTCAATCACCATGCCGCAGAAGCGTTCGCGTGCCGTTGCAATGCCACGCTCGGCTTCTTCTTCTCCAATAATCGCTGTATGTGCGCGTCTTGCCAACTGCCATGCGTAGTATCCAACGAGTTGGATCATGAAAGGATAGCCTTGCGTTGCCTCGGCAAGTTGGCCGGCAATACCTGGCTGCAACTCCATGCCAGACGCTTCAATGGTTTCCTCGAGGGAGTACGACACTTCGGTTACTGCCACAGCCTTCAGATCAAAGGGGAGGGCACGGCGCAAAAACGTAAGTGTCTTTCCGTTGATGATGCTTTCAATCATCGAAGGCAGCCCAGCAAAAACAAAGGCGATATCAAGGTCTTCGCCGATAACCTGCTGAATCGCAATGGAGAGCGTTCGGACCTCATCGAGCTCTGCGTCTTGAACCTCGTCGAGAGTGATGAGCAGGCCATTTCCATTCTTGGATATTGTCTGTCTCATGGCGTCGCGTAGCGATGGGCCGATTCGCTCAATGTCTATGCTGCCGATGGATATGCCAGCTACGGTGGGCTCAAATCTGGCGTGCTTGGCCTGGAATTTGGGCTGCAGCTGTTCGAGAATGCGCTGGCAAAGTCCCTCGGTTGCGACCTCTTTTATGACCGTCCAGCCACGGCTTTGCGCCAAACGTGAGCACTCGTCAAGGAGGACCGTCTTGCCCGTTCCACGGACGCCGGCTATGCGCATTAGGCGCCCAGGGGCACCAGGCCCGTTGGTGAGGCCCTCATTGAATTCTTCGAGCACATCTTCGCGGCCGATAATCGTGGGAGGTGTTTTACCTGCTGTGGGCTTAAAAGGGTTTGTTTGCATGTGAGCCACCTTTGCTCAAGATATAGCAAGATATAGCAAAGTATAGCAAAGTATAGTGAGATATAGCAAAGTATAGTGAGATATAGCAAAGTAAGCGCTACTCGCGGGTTTTGCGGTGGTGCTATTTTCCGAATGCCGCGCGGATAAAGCGCTGGGCGAACAGCTTGTTGGCAACTCACGAGGGCTCGGGGTGCCAATTTGGGATGGAGTAGTGCTGTGCCACGAATAGGGCCTATCTACTACGTTTAAGCCGCAGAGGTCAACCATAGCCGGCTATTTTGAAAATCGATAAGCTCTTTACCAGCGGTTTTGTTTTCGCACTTTTCAGCATGGTCTGGGCTCTCCGCGTTAACGTAGTAGATGGCCCCCTTTTGTGGCAAGGGGCCGACCTGCGGCTCAGGGTAGCTAAAAGAGCTCCGTCCCAAAAAGACTGTTGGAAGTTGCGGTGGAATAGTTCCTGTTTTTGCTGCTGAAGGCTTTGAACAGGAACTATTCCACCGCAACTTATGAGGGGGCGGGGGATGCGATAGTATTGCATGGTGGTATTCGATTAACCGAGGCTTCATCCGAGGGCTTTATGGAACAACACCAGCATTATCAGAGCCTGCAAGACCAGGCGTACAACGCATTGCGGTCCAAGATCATCTATGCCGAGCTCAAGCCCGGCACGCGCCTTTCGGCGATTGGTCTGGAAAAAGAGACGGGAATCGGGCGCACACCCATTCGCGAGTCCTTTGTGCGTCTGCGCGAGCAGGAGCTGGTGGAAACGCGTCCCAAAAGCGGTACCTATGTCTCAAAAATCAGCATGGAGCGTGCCGAGAACGCCTGTTTCTTGCGCGAGAAACTCGAGAGAAGCGTACTCATTAAATGCTGTTCTGCCGCCACGCCCGAGCAAAAGCATCGGCTCGAGCAGATTCTTGCCGAGTCCGAGTCGCTCGACCATAGCGAAACGCGTCGCTTTTTCGATCTGGACAACCTGTTCCATGAGACATGTTTTGAGATTGCCGGTCGTCACATGTTGTGGGATTGGATGAAGAGCATCAACACGCATTTTGAGCGATACAACTGGTTGCGTATGGTGTCGCAGGATCTGGATTGGGAGCCGATTCGTCGGCAGCATCGCCGGATTCTCGAGGCCATTAAGAGGGGCGATACCGACGCGGCGAGCTATCTGGCAGAGACGCACCTGCACCTGATGCCCGAAGAGCAGGGCCCGGTTATCGCCTTGCATCCCGACTATTTTGAGCTGCCTAAAGACTCGTCTATCTAGCCCATCATCGCATCTGCTCGAGACGCAAAAACGACGCTGCTCACCTACAGCGTTTTGCAACCGAGATTTTTAAAAAATGCCTAAAATGGCTCAGACTGCCGACATTGGGAAACGGGGTGCGCTATGGCGCAGATGAGAATCAAGGACATTGCCGCCGAGGCGGGCGTGAGCCCGGCCACGGTCTCGCGCTATCTCAACAACCGCCCCGGGCAAATGACCGAGGAGACCCGTGCTCGCATCGCGGCAGTTATCGAGCGCACTGGCTATCGCCCACGTGCCGCCGCGCGCAATCTGCGCAGCTCGCGTACGAACCTCATCGGTGTGATTCTGGCTGACATCGCCAACCCGTTCTCGAGCGCCATGCTCGAGGGCCTTTCCGCCAGCGCCGCGGCGCGCGGCTGCTCGCTCATGACGGCCATTAGCGGCAACGACCCCGCTAAGGAAGCGGAGTCGCTCACCAGACTTATCGATGCCGGCGTGGACGGCCTGGTCGTCAACACCTGCGGAGGCAATGACGAGGCGATCGCCGCGGCAGCGGGACGTCTGCCCGTCGTGCTGCTCGACCGCGACGTTGCCGACGGCGGTGTTGACCTGGTGACATCTAACAACCGTGAGCTGGTCGCCGGCTTGGTAGACGCCTTGGCAGCTGCGGGCAGCGAGCGTCTGTGCCTGCTCACCGAGGCAAGCGACGACAGTCCCGTGCGTCGAGAGCGCGCCGAGGCCTTTGCCGACGAGCTTTCGCGACGCGGCCTTGCGGGCGAGGTCGTCACCCTGGCCGACGGTGGCGCCGCGGGCGTTGGCCGTTTGGACGAGACCATCCGCGGCTATGCGGACAAAAAACTCGGCCTCATTGCCGTCAACGGCCTGGTTTTCCTGCGTCTGACCGAGGCGCTGGCGCAGCTTGGTCCCTCGCTGCCGGCGGGGCTCAAGATCGCGACGTTTGACGACTACCCCTGGAACCATGTGCTCTTTGGCGGCGCCACCACGGCAGCGCAAGACACCCTCACCATTGCCGAGCGCGTGGTCGAGCGTCTCTCCGAGCGTATCGACGTTGTTACCACCACCGTGGGCGAGGCCGCGAAGCTGGCGCCCAAACGCATCGAGATCCCCGGCCACATCGAACACCGCGCATCGACCTCGCGCTAGCCTGTGTGATAATATATAGACAATGTCATACAGGAGGTATCCATGGCTGCGTCTGTGCTGAGTGTGCGAGTGGACTCGTCAATTAAAGACTCATTTGCCGAGCTGTGCGAAGAGCTTGGCATGACTTCGTCTGTTGCGGTCAATATGTTTATGAGGCAGATGCTGCGCGAGCGCTCTCTGCCGTTTGTTCCTTCACTTGGTAAAAGCTCTGCGAGCGAAAGCGCCGCGGCGGGCATTTTGGATACTGCCCAGATTGAGTCCGCCGTCCGCGAGGCAGCCAGCACGATTCCCGCCATCAAAACCGTGATTCTATTTGGTTCGTATGCCCGTGGCGAGGCGCATGCCGATAGTGATATTGACTTGCGCCTCGAAGTCGATCGCGAGCGGGGCTTTGGTCTTTTCGCGCTGTCGGCATTTGGTGAGGCGGTGCGCAAAAAAACCGGGAGGCAGGTTGACCTCGTCTCGAGTGACTATCTTGATGACGATCTTGCCGCGGTAATCGAGCGCGAAGGAGTGATCCTCTATGATCGCGCGTAAGTCAGACGGCCTCCGCGCTCAAGAGGTTTTGGAAGCCATCTCTGAAACGAACGAGCGCATCAAGGCTTTTGATATCACCGAGGACCAGTTTCTGCATGCGAATGACGTGCGGACGAGGGCGTTGGCGGACTCCCTTTTGATGTGCGCGCTTAGGGTAACGGAAGAAGCGGGCAAGTTGTCGGAACGCTCGCAGCGGCTTCATCCCGAAATCGAATGGCGTGGAATTATCGGCATGAGAAATTATCTTGCGCATGATTACGGCAATGTCGACCGCTCGGTTGTTTGGGATGCAGTGACGATGGAGTTCCCTACGCTGGAACGAGCCTGTAGACAAATTGTCTCCGAATCTGAACGCTAGCCGCTCGTTCGCAACTGCCTGTTCGCACACGTTTTTTGAGCGCTTGATACGCTTTAACCCTGCGGAAACATTTTTCTGCGATAGTATCTGCGATATAGACCAGTCGAAACCCGCCCGAAAGAAAGGGGAGCGACATGAACCAGCAGAACATCGATTACGTACTCCGCTCCGTAGAGCAGCGTGACATCCGCTTTGTGCGTCTGTGGTTTGTCGACATTCTCGGCCGCCTCAAGAACTTTGCCATTAGCCCCGAGGACCTCGAGGTCGCTTTTGAGGAGGGTATTGGCTTTGACGGCTCCGCCATCGAGGGCTTTGCCACGCCCGAGGAAGCCGATATGCTGGCGTTTCCCGATGCTTCGACCTTCCAGATTTTGCCGTGGCGCCCGAGCCACAACGGCGTCGCCCGTGTGTTCTGCGACGTGTGCACCCCCGATCGCAAGCCGTTTGCCGGCGACCCGCGCGATGCCCTGCGCCGCATGTTCCGCAAGGCCGAGAAAGCTGGCTATCTGCTCAACGTGGGCGCCGAGCTGGAGTATTACTACTTCCCCGACGAGCACACCCCCGAGCCGCTCGACAACGTGGGCTACTTTGACCTTTCGGTAAGCGATGCCGCCCGCGACCTGCGCCGCAACACGGTCCTCACGCTCGAGAAGATGTCCGTGCCCGTGGAGTACACCTTCCACGCCGCCGGCCGCTCGCAGCACGGCATGAGCCTGCGCCATGCCGAGGCCTTAAGCATGTCCGACGCCATCACCACGGCAAAGCTCATCATTAAGCAGCAGGCTTACGAGAGCGGGTGCCACGCCTCCTTTATGCCCAAGCCGCTGGCGGGCGAGGACGGCAGCGCTATGTTCCTGTGCCAGTCGCTATTCGACCACGACGGCAACAACGTCTTTTGGGGCGAGGACGACGAGAAGTATCACCTCTCCGATATCGCCAAGCACTACATGGCCGGCATTCTGGCACACGCGCGCGAGATCAGCGCTATCACTAACCCCACGGTCAACTCGTACAAGCGCATCACCACGGGCGGCGATTCCGTGCCGCAGTACGCCACGTGGGGCCTGCGCAACCGCGCGAGCATGGTCCGCATTCCGGTCTACAAGCCCGGCAAGCAGCTGTCCACGCGCATCGAGCTTCGTAGCCCCGACCCCATGGCCAACCCGTACCTGGTCAACGCCGTCACGCTGGCGGCTGGTCTGGACGGCATCGAGCGCAAGCTGGAACTCCCGCCCGAGGCAACGGCCGAGACGCTCAAGCTTACCGACCGTCAGATGCTCGAGGCCGGCTACACGCCGCTGCCGCGCTCGCTCAAAGAGGCGCTCGACGTGTTTGAGGACTCGCAGTTTATGAAGGATGCCCTCGGCGAGCACATCCACAGCTTCTTCCTCAAAAAGAAGCGCGACGAGTGGCATAAGTTTGAGTCTACGATCACCGAGTGGGAGATCAAGCACTACCTGGCGAACTCCTAATCGCGCTGGCTTGTTCCAGTACGATTGAGCTCATTTCTTTGGAGGCCGATATGTCCGAAAAGAGTGCCCTGTTCATGGCGCGCACGACGCGCTTCCACGAGTTTGCCCGCAGCTTGACGACCACCCTGGGTGTCGAGGTGAGCCTGGCAACCCCCGATTCGCCGACTGCGGCGCACGACTTTGACCTGCTGATTCTCGATTCCGATGGCATCCGCAGCGACCGCATCGATCAGATTGCCAAGTGGCTTGACGATCGTGGCGGCGTCCCCATGTTGGTGATTGTCGACGACGAGGCGCTCGGCACCCTGCGTCTGCCGAACCACGCGCATGCCGACTTTGTATGCCCCACGGCGACGCCCAACGAGCTCAAGGCTCGTGCGCAGCGCCTGATGGGCGAGGAGGAGACCGTCACCGCCGACGATGTGCTCAACATCGATAACCTCGAGATCAACCTGGCCACCTACCAGGTGACGCTCGATAACGAGCCCATCGACCTGACGCTGATGGAGTACTCGCTGCTGAGCTTTTTGGCGACGCATCCCAACCGCGCCTACAGCCGCGAGGTGTTGCTGCACCGCGTGTGGGGCTTTGAGTACTGCGGCGGCACGCGCACCGTCGACGTGCACATTCGACGCATCCGCTCCAAGGTGGGCCCGCAGATCGCGGCACACATCACCACCGTCCGCGGCGTGGGCTATCTGTTTAAGGACTAGCTTTTCACCACAAAGGGGACAGACACCTTTGTGGTGGTATTGACGCAGGTGCGGGTTCCTTTCGGGCCTGCAACAGAACTTAAGCCTTCCTAAAAGATTGCGTTCTCATACACGTTCGCCCGCATATTGGGGTACAACTCAACGTGAACAATGATGGCCCGCCACATGTTTGGCGGGCCTTTGGTTATTTGACGAAAGGATCGCAGCTATGAGCGAGTACGATTCCCAGCGTCCCCAGGATGCGGGCAACGCCGGCGAGACCCAGCAGCCGCGCGTGCAGGTGGAGTCGACGCCTGCCGACAGCAACATTCCCTACGTGCAGGCCTACGACACACAGACTGGCAAGCCGCTGGGCGGTGCGCAGGTCGTGAACAAGCACACGGTGGTCAAGACCAAGACCAAAAAGCTGCCGATCTTTATTACGGCACTCGCCGGCTGTGCCTGCGGCGCCCTGCTGGTCATTGCGCTTATCATGAGTGGCACGCTCGATATCGGCGGCGGCAAGAATGCCGTGACGGCGGGTGCTTCAGGTTCATCGACGCAAAAGATCACGATCGACTCCGAGGACACCACACTTGCCGAGGCCGTTTCTGCCAAGGCATTGCCTTCCGTGGTTTCCATTACCGCCACTTCGAGCGGCGGCCAGAATGGCTCGCTTTCGCAGTCTGCCGACGAGTCGGATAGCTCGGGCAGCGTCGGCTCGGGCGTTGTGCTCGATACCGAGGGCCATATTCTCACCAACAACCATGTGGTCGATGGCTATGACCAGTACGTGGTGACCATGGACGACGGCACCACCTATGAGGCCGAGTTCGTGGGCAACGACGCCTCGAGCGACCTGGCCGTCATCAAGCTCAAGGATGCCGATGCCTCCAAGCTTACCCCGATCGAGATCGGTGACTCCTCCAAGCTCAACGTGGGCGAGTGGGTCATGGCGATTGGTTCGCCGTTTGGCAACGAACAGTCTGTCTCCACGGGCATCGTCTCGGCGCTCTACCGTTCCACGGCCATGAGCTCTACCAGCGGCAACACTATCTATGCCAACATGATCCAGACCGATGCTGCCATCAACCCGGGCAACTCTGGCGGCGCGCTCGTCAACGACAATGGCGAGCTGGTGGGTATCAACTCGCTCATCGAGAGCTACTCGGGCTCCAGCTCGGGCGTGGGCTTTGCCATTCCCGTTAACTACGCCAAGAACATTGCCGACCAGATCATCGACGGCAAGACGCCGGTGCATCCGTACATGGGCGCTACGCTTTCGAGCGTCAATGCGCTCAACGCCCGCACCAACAAGCTGAGCACCGATAGCGGCGCGTATGTGGCAAGCGTCGTCGAGGACGGTCCTGCCGCCAAGGCTGGCATCCAAGAGGGCGATGTTATTACCAAGCTGGGCGACGATGAGATTACGAGCGCCGATGGCCTGATCATCGCACTGCGCAGCCATGAGGTGGGCGAGAAGGTCGAGATCACGCTCATGCGCGGCAAGGACGAGAAGAAGGTCACCGTCGAGCTGGGCTCCGACGAGGAGCTGCAGAACCAGCAACAGAACGACAGCGCGACCGACACCGGCAACGGCGGTATTACCGACGAGCAGCTGCGCCAGTATCTGGAGGAGCTGCTAGGCCAGCAGGGCCAGGGTCAGGGCTACGGTCAGGGGTTCTAGCGAGCCGTTTCGCACATACCAATGCCAGAGGGGGGGCTGTTCCGCCAACGCGGGACAGCCCCCTCTTTTCTCATTGATCCGTTGGGGACGGAGGAAAACGGATCATGTAGAAACGGCAAGGGCATGGTTTGATCGCGCGATCCACCCCGATCCGACGGCTGCCGATTCGGTGCGGTTTGAGACCGCTATTCGGCCCCATTGCGACCGGTGGTACTCTTGTATCCGTTTGAAATCGAGCGAAGGAGTGCCGCTATGGAGCAATCGAGCCTGTTTGGTGACGGCGTGGACATCGATACCGAAACACCCGCGACCGCGGAAGCCACCGCACCGGACGATGCCCGTGCCCAGGCGGCAGCGCGTGCGGCCGAGCTGCGCCACGAGCTCGATTACCAAGCCTATCGCTACTACATGCTCGATGCGCCCGAGATCACGGACGCCGCCTTTGACAAAATGCTCGTTGAGCTGCAGGAAATCGAGGCGACCTACCCCGATCTGGTAACGCCCGACAGCTACACCCAACGCGTGGGCGGCTACGTGAGCGAGCAGTTTACGCCGGTCACGCACATGGCACGCATGTATTCCATGGACGATGCCATGGATCTGGACGAACTCGACGCATGGCTCCAGCGCACCGAGGATGCGCTCGGCGCCGGCAGCGTCACCTATACCTGTGAGCTTAAGATTGACGGCCTGGGCGTGGCCCTTACCTACCAAAACGGCACCTTCGTACGTGCGGCCACACGTGGCGATGGCACAACGGGCGAGGACGTGTCGCTCAATGTCCGCACCATCAAGGATGTGCCCATGCACCTGTCCGAGCCGGCGCTCGCCCACATGGGCGCCGACCGCGAGCGCACCATTGAGGTACGCGGCGAGGTCTACATGCCCAAGGGCAGCTTTGTTCGTCTGAATGAAGAGGCCGATGCCGAGGGCCGCGACCCCTTCGCCAACCCGCGCAACGCCGCCGCCGGCAGCCTGCGCCAAAAGGATCCCAAGGTCACGGCGCGCCGCGACCTGGCCACCTTTATCTATGCCATCGCCGATACTGACCCACTGCATGTCCACAGCCAGCGCGAGTTCCTCGATTGGCTGCGTAGCGCCGGCTTCAGCGTCAACCCTAACGTTGCCCGTTGCGCCACACCCGCCGAGGTTCACGAGTTCTGTGCCCAGGCGCTCGAACATCGCGGTGACCTGGATTACGACATCGACGGCGTGGTCGTAAAGGTCGACAGCTTCCAGCAGCAGCTCGACCTGGGCTTTACCGCCCGCGCGCCGCGCTGGGCCATCGCCTTTAAGTTCCCGCCCGAGGAAAAGCAGACCGTCCTGCGCGAAATTCGCATCCAGGTGGGCCGCACCGGTGTGCTCACACCGGTCGCCGAGTTCGACCCGGTGACGGTCGCCGGCTCCACCATCGCGCGCGCCACGCTGCACAACATCGACGAGATCCGCCGCAAAAACGTGCGCGAGGGCGACACTATCATCGTGCACAAGGCGGGCGACGTAATCCCCGAGGTTGTGGGCCCGGTGCTCGACAAGCGCCCGGTCGATTCGGTCGACTGGCACATGCCCGAGGTCTGCCCCGTGTGCGGCAGCCCCGTGGTCCACGAGGATGGTGAGGTCGCCTACCGTTGCGTCTCCATCGACTGCCCCGCGCAGCTCAAGGAGCGCCTGCTCCACTGGGTGAGCCGCGGCTGCATGGATGTTGACGGCCTGGGCGACGAGATTGTCGACAAGATGATCGCCGCCGGGCTGATTCACGACGTCGCAGACTTCTACCAGCTCACGGTCGATGACATCGCAGGCCTGGACACGGGGCGCACCTACGCCAGCTCTAACAGCAAAAAGGGCGTTAAGAAGGGCGATCCCATTCCGGTGGGCCTCAAGACGGCCGAAAAGATCGTCGCCGAGCTCAACAAGTCCAAGAGCCAGCCGCTCGGTCGCGTGCTGTTTGCCCTGGGCATCCGCCACGTGGGCAAGAGTGTGGGCGAGGTCATCGCCGAGCGATTCCTGTCGATTGACAAGCTCATTTTGGCGAGCGAAGAGGACATCGCCGAGTGCGAGGGCATCGGTCCCAAGATTGCGGCGAGCGTCAAGCAGTTCCTGGCCGTGCCCGAGAACCTTGCCGTGCTGGAGCGCCTGCGCCAGGCGGGCCTGTCGCTCGAGGTCGACTTGGGTGCCGCTCATGCGCAAGCCGCAGCCGACGCTGGCGTGGCAG
>CAJLAV010000014.1:0-24641 GCA_905204735.1 uncultured Collinsella sp.
GCTCGGGTCGTTCCCGGGCGGCTTGTTTGTGGAGTGAGATGGGAGTTTCTAATGGTTAACGAGAAGAAGGTCGCTATTGTCGGCTGCGGTTTCGTCGGTTCGTCTTCGGCGTTCGCGCTGATGCAGAGTGGTCTGTTCTCCGAGATGGTCCTCATCGACGTGGACAAGAACCGCGCCGAGGGTGAGGCCCTGGATATCGCGCACGGCATGACGTTTGCCGAGCCGATGAAGATCTATGCCGGCGATTATTCCGATGTCGCCGACGCCGCCATGATCGTCGTCACCGCTGGCGCTGCCCAGAAGCCCGGTGAGACCCGCCTGGACCTGGTCAACAAGAACGTCAATATCTTTAAGTCCATTATCCCCGAGATTAAGAAGTCTGGCTTTGACGGCATTCTGCTCATCGTCTCCAACCCGGTCGATGTTCTGACCTATGCCGCCATCAAGATGTCCGGCTTGCCCGAGGGCCATGTCATCGGCTCCGGCACCGTGCTCGACACCGGCCGTCTGCAGCAGATGCTTGGCGCTCACGTCGAGGTTGACCCGCGCGACGTTCAGGCCTACGTCATGGGTGAGCACGGCGACTCCGAGTTTGTCGCTTGGTCCAGCGCTCAGGTTGCCGGCGTGCCGCTGAACACCTTCTGCGAGCTTCACGGCCACCTGGAGCATGAGGCTGCTGAGAAGCGCATCGCCGAGGACGTCAAGAACTCCGCCTACACCATCATCGAGAAGAAGCACGCCACCTACTATGGCGTCGCCATGGCCGTCAAGCGCATCTGCACCGCCGTCATGCGCGATGAGCAGACCGTTCTGCCCGTCTCCTCGCTCATGGTGGGCGAGTACGGCCTGTCCGATCTTGCCATCTCCATGCCGACCGTCGTTGGCCGCGACGGCGTTGTCTGCCGCGTCCCCGTGCCGCTGGACGATGACGAGCGGCATGAGCTCACCGCCTCCGCCAAGGCCCTCAAGGACATCATCGACAGCGTCGACTTCTCCTGCTAAATCAAGCTCGCTAGAGCGAAAAGCTACAATGAAGGCGTCCGGGTCCACACGGCCCGGGCGCCTTTTTGGTGCAAAGTAACCTGACCCCAATGCACCATAGTTGATGGGAGGGCCATGTCGGATTCGCCTAATTTTTTGACCTATGCCCAGACGGCGTTTGATTCGTTTGAGGAGCGGCCGTTCTGCGCGGTGGATAGCCTGGTCTTTGCGTGGTTGTCCTATTTGCGTTTGCCGGGTGATATGGCGGAGCTGACGAACTGGCAGGGCCTAGACGTACGCGAGCTGCTGCGTGCCGAGTGCTACCGGGACATGATTGACGACTTGTGGGACCCAGAGGGGAGCAGGGCCTTGTTGGAGGCCGTGGCAGCAAGCCCTCGCTACCGTGGCGTGCACGTTTGCGGCTATCGTGCCGTGAGCGATGTGGTGGCGACAGAGCAGTTTGCAGCCATGGCGTTCCGGTTTCCGGCGGGGTTTAGTTATCTTTCCTTCCGGGGGACCGACAGCACGATTGTGGGCTGGAAAGAGGACTTTAACATGGCGTTCCGGTGTCCTGTGCCGGCCCAGGAATCCGCGGTGCGTTATGTGGACGAGGCGGCGGATGCGATTGACGGACAGCTTTTGTGCGGAGGTCATTCCAAGGGTGGAAACCTTGCGGTGTACGGTGCGGCGATGTGCTCCGATGTCGCCCGTGAGCGAATCGAACGGGCATATTCCCATGATGGTCCGGGCTTCGTCGAGGAGTTTCTGAACGGCGACGCCTTTGCCGATCTTTCCGGTCGAATCGACAAGACGCTACCTCGATCGTCGATCTTTGGCATGATGTTCGAGACGCAGGAGGACTATGCCATCGTTGAGAGCACCGAGTTCAGCCTGCTGCAGCACAATCCCTTTAGCTGGGTGGTTGATGGTCACGACTTCGTGTACTGCGAGCGTCTGTCCGCCGGCGCTCGATACGTTGATGGCTCCATTCGCGAGATGCTGCTTGCAGTGTCGCCTAGCGAGCGCGAGCGTTTTGTAGATGCGTTGTTCTCTGTGTTTGAGGCTACGGGTGCTGAGCGGTTTGCGGATATCGCTGGGAATCTGCGCGAGAGCCTACCCGTGATGCTCCAGGCTGCGCAAGGCTTTGACAAGGATACGCGACGCTTTGTTTCGCAGACCATCGTGGCAATCCTTAAATGCGCATTGCTGCCCAAACGACCCCAGATTGACATGCCGGCTGCCGGCAAGAGTTTGGCAGAACAGCTCGAGGCTTGGCAGTCCGAGCTCCTGCGCTAACCATTGGTGCAAAGCAGCCTGTCCCCGATGCACCAATCTTCGATGCGCCTGGGGCGGGCTCGACCGCTATACTGATTCGTGCCGAAATCGATCTAGAACGGAATGCCGTATATGAAAATCAATCACGCGATTCTGCATATCCTGGACTTTGACTCTGCCGTCAACGTTATGAGCCAGCGCGAGTTGGATATCGAAAGCCGTACCGTGCGCAATTTCGTAACCACGCATCTGCGCCGCGCACGCACCTCGGCCGACAATAAACGCGCCACGTTTGCCGAGAACTCCGCATTCGGCGGCGAGCTCAAGGGCTATTTCTTTGGCGATCGCGAGTTCGTGGACCTGTCGCAGCAGATTGCGGAGTTTATCTCCTCCGAGCTCACCAAAGCCGAGAAAGCCGAGTCCACCGACGTGCTCGTGGCCGATTTTGACGACGATGAGGATGCCCGCTGGTTCGCCGTGATGCTGCTGGGCTCCAAGCAGGCTTTTATGCACGAAGTGGGCCGCGAGGAGGGGGAGGTGCGCAACGACATCGCGCGCCACTACGCCATTCTGCCGAACCCCTCGCAAAAGGTGCCGAGCTATGCCATCGTGCGTGCGAGTACCATGGAGATCGGCTACGTGGACAAGAAGCGCAAGATTGCCGGCGAGGACCGTATGCTTATCCCTGATGGCCTGCTGCAGTGCGACACGGGCGTGTCGGGCAAGGAGGTCATCGACACCGTGACGCGTGTGGTCGAGGAAGTCGCCGAGGAGCACGGTGCCAACACGGCCGTAGCGCTCGCTAAGGTTAAGGCTGCCGTTGCCGAGAAGGTTGAGGATGACGAGGAACTGCCGCCTTGGGATATCGTCGATGAGGTCTTTGAGGACGAACCGGTTATCAAGGAGAGCGTGCGCGCGGCGCTGACCGAGGAGAAGGTGCCTGAGCGTGTGCCCGTGGAGCGCAAACAGGTCGAACGCGCGGCGGTGCGCAATCATAAGATCCGTACCGACACGGGTATCGAGATCAGCTTCCCGGCCGAGATGGGTTCGAACTCCGAATACATCGAGTTTGTCAACGAGCCCAACGGCCTCATCTCCATCGAGCTCAAGAATATCGGCAGCATCGAAAATCGATAAGTTGCGTTACGCCTACAGCGGGAAAGCAAAGGCCGAAGCCTTGGATGAGGGCTTCGACCTTTTTACTTGGGGCTTAATTACGCTACTGGTTGAGCATAAGTCAGCGAAAACGCCCCTAGGCGAGCAAGGTGACGCGAAAGAGGAGGGCATTGACCTTCTGGTCATGCCCGACGATTGAACGTCAGATTGCCGCCTAGGGGCGTTTGCAGCGTCGGGTCGTTACGGCGTTTGGTAAAACGCCGTAACTATTAAAGCTGGCGCAGACCCTCTTCCAGGCCGGTCTTGCTGTCGGTCTTCTCGTCGCGCATCTTGATGGCGCGGGCGGGGACACCGGCCACGACGGCGCCGGCGGGGACGTCCTCGACGCACACGGCGCCGGCGGCAACTACAGCACCCTTGCCCACGTGCACGCCTTCCAGGACCACGGCGTTTGCGCCGATCATGACATCGTCCTCGATGATGACGGGCGTGGCGCTGGCGGGCTCCACAACGCCTGCCAGCACGGTGCCGGCGCCGATGTGGCAGTTCTTGCCCACGGTGGCGCGACCGCCCAGCACGGCGCCCATATCGATCATGGAACCCTCGCCGATAACGGAGCCGATGTTGATGATGGCGCCCATCATGATGACGGCACGGTCGCCAATCTCGACGCGGTCGCGGATGATCGCGCCCGGCTCGATGCGGGCGTTGATGCCCTTAAGGTCGAGCATGGGCACGGCGGAGTTGCGGCAATCGTTTTCAACGTCGTAGTAATCGATGGAATCGGCATTGGCGTCCAGGATGGTCTTGAGCTCGTCCCAGTCGCCAAAGACGGTCTTGCCGCGACAGCCGCCGTAGACATGTGCGTCGCCCCAGGCAACCTTCATGCCCGGCTTCTCGCGCACGTACAGCTTGACGGGCGTCTTTTTGGGCGCGGTGGCGATGTAGTTGATAATCTCCTGTGCATCCATCTCGGCTGCGTTGCTCATTTGCTATCTCTCCTTTGGGTGGATTCGGTTGATACCTGGTTAGGCAAACATGACCTTGTCGAACGTATAGAAGCCGGGTTCGCGGGTGACGAGCTTCTGCGCGGCTGCCAAGGCGCCGTTGACAAAGATCTGACGGCTCGTGGCGCGGTGGGTGAGCGTGACCTCCTCGTCCTGGCCAAAGAAGCTCACCTCGTGCACGCCGGCGACGGTGCCGCCGCGCAGCGAGTGCATACCGATTTCCTTGGGATCGCGTGCTCCGCACATGCCCTCGCGGCCATAGACGGGGTGGTAGCCTGCCTCGGGCTCGGCTTCGACGACGGCGTCGAGCAGTAGCTTGGCAGTGCCGCTGGGGGCGTCGACCTTTTGGTTGTGGTGCGTCTCGACGATTTCGCAGTCAAAGCCGGGCAGCTCGCGTGTAGCCTGCGCTACCAGATGGCGCAGGGCTGCGATACCGATGGAGTAATTGCCCGAGTGCATAACGCGGGTGTTCTGGCCCAGCTCACGCAGGCGGTCCATCTGCTCGGGGGTGTAGCCTGTGGTGCCTGAGACCAACGCCGCGCCCGTGCGCTCGACATAGGCGACGACGGCGTCGAAGGTCGCGACGTTCGAGAAGTCGATGATGACGTCGGCAGCCGGTGCGTTCTCGAGCTCGCTCAAATCGAAGCCAATCTGGGCCACGATATCAAAAACGGGCTGCCCGGCGGCGTCGACAATGCCTTCGGCGGTAGTGCGGATGAGCGAGCCCATGCGGCCCGTTCCCATAATGACGGTCTTAATCAAGTAGACCAGCTCCCTTCAGAGCATCGGTAAGTGCGGCTCGCGTGTCGTCTGCCATGGGGCACAGCGGCATACGGTAGTTTGCCTCGATCATGCCCATCTGGGCGAGCGCTTCCTTGACGGGGATGGGGTTGACCTCGCTAAAGAGGGCGTTGATGAGCGGCTGGCCGGCAATCTGGATATCGCGGGCGCGCGCTACGTCGCCGTCCAGATAAGCGCGGCACATGTCGTGTACAAGCTGCGGCTGCACGTCGGCCCACACGCTGATGGTGCCCGAAGCGCCCAGGCTCATGAGCGGCACTGTGAGTGCATCCTCGCCCGAGTACATGCGGAAATCGTCGGACAGCAGGTGGGCGATCTTGGCCGCGTAGGCGACGTTGCCCGAGGCCTCCTTGATGCCCATGATGTTGGGGTGCGCGGCTAGGCGCTCTACGTTGCGCTCGCTGATACCGCAGCCGCAGCGGCCGGGGATGTTGTACAGGATGCAGGGGATGTCAACGGCATCGGCGACGGTCTTAAAGTGCTGATAGATACCCTCTTCGTTGGACTTGTTGTAGTAGGGGGTAATGAGCAGCAGGCCGTCGGCTCCCAAGCCCTGGTAAGTAAGCGACTTGGTGAGCATGGTCTGCGTGGAGTTGGAGCCTGAGCCGGCGATGACGGGGACGCGTCCTGCAACATGCTTGACCACGGCGGCGACGACGGAGTTGTCCTCGTCATCGGTCATCGTGGCGCTCTCGCCGGTGGTGCCCAGGGTGAGAATGGCGTCGGTGCTATTTTGCAAGTGGAAATCGATAAGGCGCTCGAGCGCGTCAAAGTCGACACTGCCGTCCTTTTTAAACGGCGTAACCAGGGCGACGATTGAGCCCTCGAGATTGCGGATGTCCATGTTCTTCTCCTTCGCCTCCGCGATCTGGATGCGTTTGTTCCATTGAGCTGCGACTGCCAGGCGCTCGTCTTGGGCGCGACGGCGGGCGCTTTCGGCGCGCGACTTGGCCAGCAGCTCTCGGCCGCACGGCAGCACGTCGAGCGTGGAAAAGTAATCGCCCGGGCGCTCGGCGCGGCGGATGAGGTCGGCCGCGCCATCGGGGCGCAGCAGGACCTCGGCGGAGCGCAGACGTCCGTTGTAGTTGTAGCCCATGGAGTAGCCATGCGCACCGGTATCGTGGATTACAAGCAGGTCACCCATGTCGATATGCGGCAGCTCGCGGTCGATGGCGAACTTATCGTTGTTCTCGCACAGATTGCCCGTGATGTCATAGGTGTTCGTGACGGGCGCCGTGGCCTTGTCGGCGCCGCCCGGCTGACCCATCACCGTAATGTGGTGGTAGGCGCCATACATGGCAGGGCGAATCAAATCGACGGCGCTTGCATCGACACCGATATAGTCCTTGTAGATCTGCTTCTCGTGGATAGCCTTGGTGACCAGACAGCCGTAGGGGCCCATCATAAAGCGGCCCATCTCAGTGCAGATGGCCACATCGCCCATGCCGGCGGGAACCAGGATCTCGTCGTATGCCGCGTGTACTCCCTCGCCGATGGCGCGAATGTCGTTGGCCTGCTGCTCGGGCAGGTAGGGGATGCCGACGCCGCCGGACAGATTGATGAAGGCGACGTGTGCGCCGGTCTCGCGCTCCAGGCGTACGGCAAGCTCAAAGAGGATACGCGCGAGCTCGGGGTAGTAGTCGTTGGTGACGGTGTTGCTGGCAAGGAATGCGTGGATGCCAAAGTCCTCGGCGCCCTTGGCTTTGAGCATGCGGAAGGCCTCGAAGAGCTGCTCGGTGGTCATGCCATATTTGGAGTCGCCTGGGTTGTCCATGATGCCGTTGGAGAGCTGGAACAGGCCGCCTGGATTAAAGCGGCAGCTGACCGTTTTGGGGATGGGTCCCGCAACACGCTCAAAGAACTCGATGTGGCTGATGTCGTCAAAGTTGACGATGGCACCCAGCTTGTCGGCGAGCTCAAAGTCGGCAGCCGGCGTATCGTTGGACGAGAACATGATGTCGTGTCCCGTGATACCCAGCGAGCGGGCGATCATGAGCTCGGTATAGCTCGAGCAGTCGCAGCCGCAGCCGTATTCGTTGAGAATGGAGATGAGCGCCGGGTTGGGGTTGGCCTTGACGGCAAAGTATTCCTTAAAGCCTGGGTTCCACGCAAAGGCGTCGCGCACTTCTTGCATGTTGCGGCGGATGCCAGCCTCGTCGTATAGATGAAACGGCGTGGGGAACTGCTCGACGATATGCTCGAGTGTCTCCTTGTCCACAAACGGCTGCTTGGCCGCATATGCCTCGTTGGGGGTCAATGCCATGTCCCGTAAACCTCGCTATCCAGACGGCGCCATCTGCGCATCGAATCCGCATAGCGTGGACCCAATGTCCGGATAGCGCTCCCGCATTGCTGCAGACAGTCCTGTGGGTGTTTCCCACAGGCCCACCAGGTTGTTCGTGCCCGAAAAGCCCAGTTCGGCGGGTTTCGCCTCCCCACGGGGTCAAAGCCTGCCGGCTCGCCCGCGGTTCTTCGTGCCCGCGCCTCTATCAAGTGGTAACGACCCTACCACGTTGCACTTTACCAAACAAGAGTATTCGTATATAACGTTTAAAAAATGCAGGGATATGCTAGAAACAAGGGCGTCACAATTCTGCATCACAATATTGTGTGAATGGATATGCCCCATGAAAGGATCCTTTATGACCGAGCTCCAAGAACTCCGTCGCTATCGCCGCGATCTCCATCGCATTCCGGAGCTCGATTTCGATCTTCCGCAAACCATTGCCTATATCGAGGGCGTGCTGGCACCGCTCACCTGCGAAGTGACCCATCCGTGCCCCAGCTGCGTCTGTGCTTTCTTCGACGCCGGCGTTGATGCCGCGCATGCCACGGCGATTCGCGCCGATATGGATGCGCTGCCCATCGCGGAAGCGACGGGAGCGGCCTTTGCCTCAACCCATCCCGGCAAGATGCACGCTTGCGGACATGACGGACACATGGCCATGGCGCTTGCCGCCGCGACGTATGTCGACCGTACGATTCGCGAGCATCCGGGCGCCATTAGGCGCAATGTTCTCTTTGTGTTCCAGCCGGCCGAGGAAACGACCGGTGGTGCCAAGACGGTATGCGAGAGCGGTGTGTTCGAGCGCTATGGGGCCGACCGCATTTTTGGCTTCCATGTGTGGCCCGATCTGCCCGCCGGCACGTTGGCGAGCTGCTCCGGTCCGTTGCTGGCGCGTTCGAGTGAGACACACATTCATATTCACGGGACGAGCATCCATATTGCTAAGACCTATGGCGTTCCGGTCGAGGAGTCGCACGATGCGGCGCTGGCGGCTGCCAAGTTCTTGGTTGCCGAGCGCGAACTGATGGATGAGCTGGGTGCCGATGAGCCCTGCATTGGCAAGTTCGGCCTGCTGCAGGCAGGCACCGTCTGCAATGCGGTGGCGGGGGAGGCCCATGTTGCCGGCAGCCTGCGTGTGTTTACAGACGACATGTTCGACCGGGCACGCGAGGGCGTGCGCCGCGTGCTGGACGATGCCTGCGCTGCAACGGGCTGCACGTACGATCTCGACTTTGCCGAGGGCTATCCGCCGGTCGACAACGACCCCGAGCTATTTGCCAGCGTCGCGCCTGCCTTGCCCGGGCTGCAGCTTATGGAGGAGCCGCTGTTAATTGCCGAGGATTTCGCGTTCTATCAGCGCCATTTGCCGGGCGTGTTTTTCCTGCTGGGCACGGGTATGCCAGAGGGCCAAGACAACCCGAGTGATTCGGATGGCTGCCCCGCCTATGCCACAAGCGCTCTGCATACCGATAGCATGCTCTTCGACGAGGAAATCCTACTCAAAGGCCTCGATGTCTATAAACGATTGCTTTTGCTTGACTAAGGTGTGAAGGACTATTTGTTCTAGAAAACACGAACAAACGTACGATATAATAGAGATGTAAGTCTATAGAAACGTTTGACGTTACTAACGTAAGGCGATACTATGATTGCATCGTATGAAGATGAGGATACCGAACGCTTTGCCATGGGTGTGCGGGTCAGGAGGTTCGTGCCCTTTGAGCGTGTTGCGTTGAGGAAGATTCGCCAACTGCAGGTTTGTGCTTCGCTTGATGATCTTCGCGTTCCGCCGGGCAATCGCCTGGAAGCTTTGAAGGGCGATCGTGCCGGTCAATATAGCATCCGTGTTAACGAGCGCTATCGGGTCTGTTTTGAGTGGAGACAGGAGATGGCTTGGAATGTCGAAATCGTCGATTATCACAAGTGATGAGACCTCGTCCGATTTGCTGTCGCCAGTGACTCCTGGTGAGCTTCTCAAAGAGGAGTTTCTTGTTCCCATGGGCATTTCTCAATATCGCCTTGCGAAAGAGACCGGGATTCCGGCTCAGCGTATCGGGCAGATTGTCTTGGGAAAACGTCGCGTGACGGCCGACACCGACCTCCGTCTTTGCCGTTATTTTGGCCTGACGGATGGTTATTGGCTGCGCGCTCAGGTGGCGTTTGACCTTGAGGCCGAGAAAAGGCGGATCGAACCGGAACTCGATAAGATCGTTCCTGTTCAGCAGGCCATTGCGCTGTAGTGCTCAGAGATGATGGGGGTGGCGTGACGATGAGGCGACGCCGACAGCCTGCCGTATATAGTCCGGGTGGATGCGGGTGCGGTTTGCTGCTGCTCCCGGTTATTGCTGTGAGCATTGGCGTGATGTTTGCGCTTGCTGGACTGGCGGCAGCGGCACTTGTGCTGTTGATTGTGGCCATCGGCGTGACGATTTGGCTGTGCCGTTCTCGCGAGCAACGTCGTGCCGACGGTAAGACCAATGTAGGATGGATTGCCTTTTTGGTCATCGCCTACCTGCTGAGCATCAGCTACCTGGCGTTCTTTGTCCTGTTGATGATCAGTGCTTTTACCGGGGAATCCGTCGCGGTGGTTTGATGCGCTGCCAGCAGACGGTCGCGCAAAGTGCGTTTGCTCGGCGTTTGGATAACTGCATTGGCCGTTTACCGCAACCTTAGCTCTCAACTAATGAATTCAAGTTTAATCCTTCCTACGATGTGCTGTGTGCCGGCACGGTAGCCGGATCGTAGAAAGGATGCATAATGAAAAAGCTCGAAAACGAAGTGCTGCTGAGCCGTCGCACTGCACTTGGCGCATTCGCCACCGTCGCCTTGGGGACTGCCGGTCTTCTTGCCGGTTGTGATAGCGATAAGGCGACCGTCACCGAGGACGCTGGCGATGACGACAAGAAGGAAGAGGCGAAGAAGGAAGAGCAGTCTACGACTGACCTGGCGGTTGGTGCGACGGTGACCACGGCTTCCGGTCTTTCCGTCGTTGTCGATTCCGTCCAGCCCGGCCTCACAAATTATGACGGTTCGACCATGACGGGCATTCACGTCACGTACGTCAACAATGGCGATGAGGGCGCAGATTACAACATCTACGACTGGAAGGGCGAGGACGCCAACGGCGCTCAGCAGAATCAGGGTTACTACAGCGAGGGCTCCGATGAGCTGCAGTCTGGTACCCTTTCCGCCGGTGGCTCCGTGGCGGGCAATATCTACTTTGATGGCGATATCAAGAAGGCACTGTATTTTGCCAACATGTTTGATAAGTCTGCCACTGCAAGCTGGGTGCTGGCCTAGCATGTCGCTACCGTTGCGCCGTATGGGAGGTGAAGTCGTATGCCCGATAAAAAGCTGACTGACGAGTTACTCAATGAGCTTCTCGACGCGCCAAACATCGATGGCTATATCAAAGAACACGACTTTGCCGCCCCGTCGCTTTCGGACTACCTGAAGCGGCTGCTGCAGGAAAAGGGCTTGGAGCGCTCGCGCGTGGTTCGTATGGCCGATCTCAATGAGACCTTTGGCTATCAGATTTTTACCGGTGCGCGGCATCCGAGCCGCAATAAGGTGCTGCAGATTGCCTTTGCGATGGCGCTGACGCTCAAAGAGACTAACCGTGCGCTGACGGCTGCCGGGGTAAGCGTCCTTAACTGCAAGGACCGCCGCGATGCGATTATCATCTTTTGCATCGATCGCGGGTGCAGCCTCCAAAAGGTCAACGAGGAGCTGTATCGCTTTGGCGAGGAGACGGTGAGTTAGCGGCTGATATCTGAGCCGGCGGAGCTGCCGAACAACGATGCAAACGAACGGGGCGCGGATGCCATGGGGTGTCTGCGCCCTGCGCTATGATGGAGGCTATGGATACTCAGACCCCAACATATTCCGATGACGAGCTGACCGCAGCGCTTGCCGAGCACCTGGCGTCGCTCGATTGCGACGACAGCTATCGCGTGGAGCGTGTACTTAAGCGCTCGACCGTTGAAACAACCGAGCTCGTGTACTTTGAAGGAACCGGCGGTGGCTCGCTCGGCCCCTTTGTCCGTAAACGCATCGATGCTTCGGCTCAAATCGGCGGGGCATACGAGCGTCTGTTTGCCGTTCAGCGGGCAGGCAGGCGTTTTGAGCACCTGCCCAGAATCGTCGATTGTCGTCGTGTGGGCGACGAGCTCAACGTGGTTATGGAATACATCGAAGGGGAGACGCTCGGGGCGCTGGTGGACCGTCTGGGAGCCACCCCCGATTGTGCGCGTGAATTGTATCCTGTCCTTTGCGACGCCGTGGGCGAGCTCCATGCCGGTTTTGCAATGGCGGGGGAGACGTCGGCGCCGGTGATCCATCGTGACCTCAAGCCGTCGAATATCATCGTGACAGGTGCCAACTATACGCCTGATGACGGCCTGACGTTTTCATCGCTGGTGATTATCGACCTGGGGATCGCGCGCGTATGGCACGATGGCGCCGATGCCGACACCGTCAAGTTTGGCACGCGACCCTATGCGCCGCCCGAGCAGTATGGGTTTGGGCAGACGAGCGTGCGAAGCGACGTCTACGCACTTGGCGCCCTGTTGTTCTTCTGCTTGACGGGAGTCGACCCTAAGCCAGGGCTCGACATGCGCGAGCAATGCGAGGCGCGCGGCATTCCCACTCCACTTGCCGATGCCGTCTGCATGTCGATGGCGCTCGACCCGGCCAAGCGTTTTGCGAGTGCGGAAGCGTTGGGACGGGCGACGCGCGCGGCATACGATCTGAGTCGCCCCGTGCGGCCTCCTGCGCCGCCTGTCCGAACTCCGGCCTCGGAGACGGTGTTGACGCCCCAAGGGCTCCAGAACCCCGCCGCCTCCGCTGCATGCGGCCTGCTCTCTCGCGTTCCGGAGTCTCTGGGCCGCATTTGGAATACGCTCGTCTGCTTCTCGCTGCTTGTGTTCTTTGCCGGAAGTCACTTTGCCGTCTTTCACCCCACCGGAGCAAACCAAAGCTACCCGACGTGGCTTCTCATAATCGAGTATTTTTTCTTTGTCGATGGCCTTATGGTGCTTATGCATTTCGCACTGCTCGATAAGCGCCGTCTTCGTCGGCGATTCGCACTGCTCGACAGCTATCGCGGCAAGAAACTCGCGAAACTCTGGCTCAAGGCATTGGGTGTGCTGCTCCTATGCATGATTGTCATAGTCGCGGTTGCCAATGCGACCGGCGTCGTCGATACCTCCGCTACCTAAAAGAAAAGGACCCCATTGGGGCCCTTTGCAGTTGCACTTAGATGCGGTTCATCTGAGCGGCGACTTTGTTGTACCAGTCCTGCCACGTGGGCGGGCAGTACTTTTTGGCCGCTGCCGGGGTAAGGGTGGAGCCGTAGTTGGCGCCCAGATAGGCAACGTGAGCGGAGATGCCCTCGCTCCAGCTGCCAAAGCTGCGCCAACCGCCGCCACGTGCACTCCAGCCCCAGGCGTTGTAAGAATTGGCGCAATAAGCACCCTTGGTGCTCTCGATGCAGGCGATGGCGGGGGACCAACGGGGGTCGACACCGGTATTCCAAGCGGCGACGGCAAAGTTATAGCCCTGGCCTGCCATGGGGGAGCCGGCGAGATAATTGTCGATGCGGCCTGTCCACTCATTAATGAACGAATCGTAATCGGAGCTACCAGTATTGGAGCTGTTCACCGTGGTGTCGATGGTGGTGTTGGTGTTGGTGGCCTGGCTGCTGGAATTGCTGCCGCTTACGCCCTCGCCCGAGAGCTTCTCGGCGGCAGCGGCCTTATCGGCCTCAAGCTTGGCAAGCTCGGCGGCATTTTCCTGCTCGGCTTTTGCCTGTGCCTCGCTGCGGAGCTGCTGGGCCTGTGCCAGCGCATCCTCGGCGTTTTTCTGCTCTGCCTCAAGCTGAGACTTGGCCTGCTGGAGCTCAGCCTTGTTCTGCTCGAGTTCGGTTTGCATGTTATTGAGCTGTTCGATCTCGTCGACGCTCGAGCTCGTGATCTGGTTGGTGTATTTGCAGGTCGTGATGAACTCACCCAGGCTCTGTGCGTTGACCAGGAAGCTCACGATGGGATTGGTGCCCTTCTGATACTTGTACAGATCGCGCATGGCGGAGCTTGCCTTGGCCTGCTGCTCGGGAAGCTTGGCCTCGATTTCCTCGATGCTTGCCTCATTGGAGTCAATCTGCTTTTGCAGGTCATCGAGTTTGGTGCGGGCGTCGTTGTAGGCGCTCGTGGCGGCTTCGATCTTCTGCTGGGCTGCGGAAAGCTGGTCCTGCGTTGCCTGCGAGGCGGCATACGCCGCAACGGGGGAGAGCATCGGCGTGGCCGTCAGCGCAACGGCGAGCACGGCGCTCGTGATGATACGAGCCGGCTTCGACGCAATGAACGCTGCGGTGCGATGATTCGAATGCTGCATCCAGTCCCTCTGCAATCAATCGTAGGTTATGGTTCGAACGGTATTCTACTACTGCTTTCGACCTCAACTTGAACCTTAAAGGTTCCAAAGGGTCAAGTTGAACTTGAGGCTTTGGCTTTGACCTGCAGTTATGATGAATTGTTGAGAAACCATAGAGTTCAACTTTAACGTTACAGAGCTCTGTTTGAGAGGAGTTTTGGGCTGTAAAAGCCATCTCAACGTGGGGTTTTATAACTACAGCGTGCCCTTCTGGCGAGCCTGCTCAATCTCTTCGAGGGCCTCGGCGGGGGTGAACGAACAGGTGCCGTCGCCGAGCTTGACTACCTGGATTTCGTCACCGGCGTTGACCTCTCCGCCCTTTAGTACCACGCCGAAAACGCCCTCGTGGGGAAAGATGCAGTCGCCGGCGAGATAGTAGATGGCGCAACGGGTGTGGCAGACCTTGCCGATTTGGCTGATTTCGACGAGCACGTCGCTTCCAAGCTTGAGCTGTGTGCCCAAAGGGAGCGAGAGCAGGTTGATGCCCCGGGTTGTGAAGTTCTCCCCAAAGTCACCCTCGTGTACGTCGAGCCCGCGTGCCTGCGCCGTCTGGATGGACTCTGCGGCCAAAAAGGAAACCTGACGGTGCCAATGCCCGGCGTGTGCGTCGGAGGCGAGGCCGAATTGCTCTATAACGGTGTCGCGTCCATCGGCGACGGGCGACTTGCGTGTGCCCTTGTGTGCCGACGTGTTGATCGAGACGATGCGGGCGGGTCCGTTGTAGGCGTCGTTTGCCGTGCACAGGGGAGCGGTCGCTTTCGCGCGTTCCACCAGCTCGCGCTTCGCAGCATTGAGGATGGGATTATCGGTCGGATGGTCTTGGGGCACGTGTGCGCCTTTCGCTCGAGGATGTCAATACGCTGAATCCTACAACAACGGTAGGTTCATTGCCCATTGTCATACAACGGTGAGCGCCGCCTTCGTGCTGGATGATTGCGTCGATTGCCATAGATACGGTGGAGCTTTGGGCGCCGGCGGCTTGGCACGCTAGAATAAATCAGTTGCGCAAAGACCGCCCGTTGTGTGGGCAGTTCATGATAGGAAGTTTCCATGGCATTGCAATTTACAGAGCGCGAGTTCATTCCCGTGCTGCTCGGTGGCGACATCAACGCCTATTCGGTGGCGCGCGCCTTCTACGAGGAGTACCAGGTCAAGAGTCTGGTCTTTGGCAAGTACCAGACGGGTCCCGCGTACCGCAGCCAGATTATCGACTACACGCCCAACGTGGATATCGACACCATGCCCGTGATGCTCAAAACCGTCAACGGCATTGCCCAAGCGCATGCCGACAAGACGATTGTCCTTGTGGGCTGTGGCGACAACTATGTCGCTCTCGTGGCTCAAGCCAAGGATGCTCATGAGCTGGCGGATAACATCGTCGCGCCTTACGCTCCCTATAGCATGCTTGAACAGTGTCAGAAGAAGGAGATCTTCTACGAGCTGTGCGAGAAGCATGGCGTGCCCTATCCGCACACGTTTACCTTTACCAAGGCGATGCTCAATGCCCAGGGTGAGGCGCCTGCCGAAGTGCTCGACCAGATCGATTTTCCTTACCCGATGATTCTGAAGCCTTCCGACGGCATCATGTGGTGGCAGCATGAGTTCGAGGGCCAGAAGAAGGCCTATGAGATTGCCGACCGCGCCGAGCTGGAACAGGTCATTCGCGATTCGTATGCCAGCGGCTACACCGACGACCTGATCTTGCAGGATCGCGTGCCCGGCAACGACGAGTACATGCGCGTGCTCACCAGCTATTCCGACCGCAACGGTAAGGTCCGCATGATGTGCCTGGGCCATGTGCTGCTCGAGGAGCATCAGCCCCACGGTGTCGGCAACCATGCCTGTATCATTACCGAGCCCAACGACGAGCTCATGGGCGGCGTGCGCAAGTTGCTCGAGGACCTTCACTTTGTGGGCTATTCCAACTTTGACGTAAAGTACGACGAGCGCGACGGCTCGTTTAAGTTCTTCGATTTCAACACGCGCCAGGGCCGCAGCAACTACTACGTTACCAACAGCGGCTTTAACGTTGCCAAGTATGTGGTGGACGAGTATGTGTTCAACCGTCCGTTTGAGCCGGAGTTTGTGACGGCTCAGGACGAGGCCCTGTGGATGGTCGTCCCCATGGGCGTCGTCGACAAGTACGTCAAGGATCCCGAGCTGCGCGCTAAGGTGCATCGCCTGGACAAGGAAGGTAAGGGCGCCGACCCTTCGTTTATGAAGGGCGACTTTGTCTTTAACCGCTGGCTGCGCATGTGGCACACCAAGCTGCGCCACTTTAAGCTGTTCAAGACGTATTACAAGTAGATGAGCGCGGCGCCCGTCCGGTTTGCATCGGGCGGGCGCGGGTATGATACGCGCAATTGCGCAAGCGTCACCAAGGAGGCGGCGATGGAAAAGCTGGGAGTTATCGGCGGCATGGGCGCCGAGGCCACGTCGTATTACTACGACCAGGTGGTGCGTCATACGGCTGCTGCCTGCGATCAGGAACATATCGACATGGTGGTACTCTCCAAGTCGACCATGCCCGACCGCACGCTGGCCATTAAGACCGGCGAGCATGCCAAACTGCTGGCGACCATGAAAGAGTGCGCCCAGGCACTCGAGTCGCTGGGCTGTGCACACATTGCCATTCCCTGCAACACGTCACACTACTTCTATGACCAGATCCAGTCGTTTACGAAGGTGCCGATTATCCACATGCCGCGTGAGTCGGTGCGCTATGCTCTGGCCGGTGCGGTGATGGGGGAGTGCGAGTTCGACCCCAACCTGAGTATGCCGGCCGAGCCGGTGCATAAGATCGGCATCATGGGCACCGACGGTACCGTGGGCGCGGGCGTCTACGGCCGCGAATGTAAGGCTGCGGGTGTTGAGGTTGTCTATCCCAGCGAGAAACGTCAGAACGATGTGATGTCGCTTATCTACGATGATGTGAAGGCCGGACGTGAGCCCGATATGGATAAGTTCGACCGCGTGATGTGGGAGTTCGCCCGTAGCGGCTGCGACCGCGTCATCCTGGCCTGCACGGAGCTCTCGGTGCTGCAGAAATACCGCGAGATGCCCGAGATTACCCTCGACGCCATGGACGTCTTGGTGCGCGAATCCGTCATCCGCAGCGGCGCCCCCTACCGCCAATAGCCCTCGATCTGCCAAAAAGGGACAGGTTTATTTTTGGTAGGTATTATCTGGGGAAACAGTAAAGGCCTCGGCTCGTTTGGTGCGAGCCGAGGCCTTTTGCGTTGGGTGGTTGCTGTCGGTGGTGAACTAGAACAGGAAGCCGATGGCTACGAGGGCGATGCTGACGATGAGCACGGCGATGTCCAGACCCTTGATGGGATAGCGCTTGTACGAGCTGGCGCGTGTGCGCAGATAGAAGCCGCGCTGTTCTGCTGCCAAGGCTGTGGCATCGGTCTTGCCCACGCTCGAGATGAGCAGTGGCACGCACAGTGGCAGCATGAGCTTAAGCTTCTTGATGGGGTTCTTGGTATCGTACTCGACGCCGCGTGCGGTCTGCGCCTCCATGATGGCATTCATCTCCTGACCAAACACCGGTACAAAGCGCAGCGCCGTGGTAAAGGTGAAGGCATAGCGATACGGCACATGCAGCACCTCGACGCAGGCGTTGGCAAGGTCGTTGAGCTTGGTCACCATGAGCATGAGGATGAGTGGTAACGCCACACCCAGCAGGCGCAGGCAGGCCTTCGATCCTGTGATGAGGCCCGTGTCGGTGATAAAACCCCACACCACGTTGCCATCGCGCATAAAGGCCAGCTGGAGCATCAGCATGATAAGCGCGAGCGGAATCAGCAACTTGAGCAGCGAGAACAGACGGTCGACGACGCCGGCGTAAGCTCCCAGTGCGAGCGTGAGCGCCAGAAAGCCCAGCAGCGCCACGTAGGTGTCGGACAAAAAGATGCCGACGATGATGGCGGCGGCGAGGCCCAGTTTGACGACGGGATTCAGGTGATGCAGCAGCGTATCGCCCGGCATGTAGTCGATGACGTTAACCACGGTGGACCATCTCCTTGGTAATTCGAACGACATCGGTGACCTCGCTCACCTGCGCAAAAGCGGGCGAGACGGAAGATGCCAGACGGCGCGAGAGTTCGATGACCTGGGGCGGCTCAACGTAGGCATGCTGCATGAGTTCGATGTTCGAGAACAGCTCGTGCGTGCGGCCGCGATCGAGGATGCGACCGTCGGCCATTACTACGATGCGCTCGGCAAAGTCGGAGACGACTTCCATGTCGTGGCAGACCATGATTACGGCGCAGCCACGCTCGGCCATGGTACGCACCGTTTCCATGACGGTCATGCACTCGCGGTAATCAAGGCCGCTCGTGGGCTCGTCGAGCACCACGATTTTGGGCTCTACGACCACGACGGAGGCGAGTGCCACCATTTGTCGCTGGCCGCGCGAAAGCGAGAAAGGCGCCTCGTCGGCCGGCAAGCCAAAGCGGTCGATGACGAGTTGGGCACGACGCAGAGCCTCGGCGCGGTCCATGCCGCCAAGCTCCAAGCCAAAGGCGACCTCGTCGAGCACGGTGTCCTTGCAGATTTGACGGTCAGGGTTTTGGAAGAGGGTTGCGACCTCGCGGGCAATGCGGCTCGTGGGGACGGTTGCGGTATCCAGTCCCGTGACGCGCACGCTGCCCGAGGCGGGCTTGAGCAGACCCGTGAGCAGCTTGGTGAGCGTGGTCTTGCCGGCACCGTTTTGGCCGACGATGCCCACGAGCTCGCCAGGATAGAGCGTCAGGCTAAGGTCGTGTACGGCGGCTCCGCCATTGGGATAGGCAAACTCAACATGGTCGAAGGTGAGTACGGGTTCGGCGTCCTTGGCATGAGGGCGCAACGACGGTGCATGCGGGGAACCGGCGGGCGCCTGGGCTTCGATAGCCGCGCGTGCGGGGTCGACGATGCCCGAAATCAGGCACTCGGCCTCATCGACATCCAAGCAAGGGGTACCGCTTACTAGACCATCGGTTTCGAGGCTATTGAAGATACGCGTGACGCGAGGGCAGTCGACGCCGATGGCACGAAGCTCGTCGGTATGCGCGAAGACCTCGTGTGGCTCGCCCTGCAGCGCGATTTCGCCATGGTTGAGCACGAGCACGCGGTTGCAGTACTCCGAGAGCAGGGCGACCTTTTGCTCAACGACGACGATGGTGATTCCAAGTGTGCGGTTTGCCTCACGCAGCGTCTCGAAGACCAGTGTGGAGCTGGCGGGGTCGAGTGCCGCGGTGGGCTCGTCGAGAACCAAGACGCGCGGACGCATGGCGAGGATGGCGGCGATGGCTACCTTTTGCTTCTGTCCGCCCGAGAGGGTGGCGATCTCGCGGTCGCGCAGGTCGCTGATGCCGACGGTCTCGAGCGTTTCGCTCACGCGCTGCTCGATCTGGTCGTGGGGAACGCCAAAGTTCTCGAGGCCAAAGAGCATCTCGTCCTCGACGACCGAAGCGACCATCTGCGTGTCGATATCCTGCAGCACACTGCCGACGATTTGCGACACGTCGGTCAGCGAGACCTCGCAGGTGTCGTGGCCGTCAACCATGACGGACCCAAAGAACGTGCCGGTGTAGTGGTGGGGCACGGCACCCGACAGGCAGGCGGCAAGCGTGGACTTGCCGGCGCCCGAGGGCCCGATGATGCCGATGAAATCTCCCTTGTTCACGCTGAGCGAGATGTGGCTGAGCGCCTGCTCGGTCTGCGTGCCATAGGAGAACGAGACATCGTCGACGTTGATGATCGTTTCCATGGATACCTTTCATAGTCAATGGACGTTCTTACATGACCAGTCGTTTAAGAACGTTCCCAAAAGCTAGTCGTTTGGGACAGTCTTTGGTGGTGAAGCACGGAGACGGCTTTACGAGGGGCCCCAGGTTGGCGCGAGAAAGAGGAGCGAAGCGTACTTGGGTACGCGAGCGACGAATGAACGCCAAGATGGGGTGGCTCGTAAAGTCGAACGGGCTAGTTGAGCCTAAGGGCCTTCTGGATGGGCAAGTAGAGGGCGCCGACCAGAATGGCGTTAAAGACGGCGGTCATGGCGACGACGGGCAGCATGGCGGCGGCGAGCTCGCCTACCACGCCGAGCATGGCCATCTTGATGACCATGAAGATGGCGCCGGAGACAAAGGTGGTCAGGAAGGTTGCGACAATGGCGATGGCGGGCTTGACCTGACCGTTCTTGCCGGCGGCGTTGACGATGCCGGCCATGAGCATGGCGGCGATGCCCTCGGCGGCAAAATCAACGAACGGCGAAGTAGTGGTGATCTGGATCACGGCAGCCGAGATAAGGCCAATGACGAGCGCCTGGCCGATGTTGGGGCGAACGACCAGGATGGTGAGGCAGAAGGCCGAGATGATGAACTCGGGGCTGATCATGCCACCCGAGATGCCCGAGATGGCCTTGCCGACGGTGAAGTTGAGGATGAAGCCGGCAGCGAGCAGGATGGCGAGCAGGACGAGGGCACGGACGTCGAGTTTGCCGCGGTCGGCGGTCTGGACGGTGCGGGGCTGGGCGGCGGTGGTGTTCTGAGACATGGTGAAAATCCTTTCGGAAGGGGAGTGCAAGAGAAAAGCGGAGGCGCGTGATGCGAATGCGATCGGGCTCGAGATAGAAAAAGGCCCCCGGTCGAAACCGGAGGCCTTTCAATCACCTAGAGCGCAAAACAGGCGTGAGGGACTCACTGTCGACCGATCGTATTCGCATCACGCCACCACCAGTTGTTGAGAGACTTCATCGTGTTCTTCATGTCGGTGGCTCCTTTCGTGATGCCGTGGCGCGGTCGCACCTAGTTGCTGTTGCGATGCACTATAGCACAGCAAAGTGTGTGCGGGGAAATCTTTTTTGAAAAGATTTCAAGCGGGTTTCCCGCGGGTTTCCCGCCGGTCAAAAGGCGGGTTAAGCGGGCGAGGTGACTCATGTGCCCCGCCCGCTCAGCTAGGACATGAGGGTCTTAGGCCTTCTTGCGACGATAGATCACGTAGACGCAGACACCGATGATGACGACGGCGCCAACGGCCATGGCGGCCATGTTGTTGCCCTCGGACTTCTCCTCGGTGACCTCTTCCTCTTCGGCCTCTGGCTCGGTCACGTCCTCATCGGAAAGGGCCTCGTCGGCGTAGGTGATGGATTCGACCAGGCAGTCGTTGTCGGCATCGTAGTCGCTCGGGACGAACTCCTCGGAGAAATCGCCCTCCTTGAGGTAGTCGCGCATCTCCTCGAGCATGGCCTTGCACTTAACATAGGTGTTCTTGGTTGCAGCCTTGCCGGCCTTGTTGGCCAGGGCGGTACGGGCCTCGGTGCCTTCTTCGGCCTGCATGGCCTCGTCGACGGTCAGGTTCTGCTCGATGAGTTCCTTCTGCAGGGCGTCGAGATAGGCGCGGACGCCGGTGGCGCAGTGGTCGCGGTTCTCATAGGCGAGCGTGTTGATGTCCATGAGGACGTAGTTGATGGAGTTCTTGGGCTCCTCGTTGTTCACGACGTCTTCCTCTTCGCAGTGATCGAAGGAGACATCCTGATCGCTGAAGTAGGGGCTGACCTCGGTGAGCAGTGCGGAGTAGAAGGGGATGGCGACGGAGAATTCGGCGTTGGAGAGCATCTCCCACTGAATGGTCGCGATCTCGGGGTCCATGCCCTGACGGATCTGGAAGGTGTGGATCTCGGTGTTGCGGTTGGAGCCGATGGCATAGGCGCCGTCGGTGTTGGCGTTGAGGCCGGCGACATTCTCGCCGCGAGCGGCGAAGGAACGAATCATCTCAAAGGTGTTCCAGTCGGACTTGCCGGGCTGGAAGAACAGCGGCTGCATCTCGTGGACCAGGGCGCCGGTCGTGGCGCGAGCCTCTTCGCGCTCGTCCTTGACGATCTCGTAGTCGGTGCCCTCGGCAAGCGGAGCCATAAAGTAATCACGACCCTGGATATAGCGCGACCACTGGTGCATACCGGCCTCGCTAATCTCCTCGCCGTAGGTCTTGGCGACGTCGAACTTGCCGTCGGTGTACTCGGCAAAGCCCTTCTCCTTAGGCATGGACTCGATGCCTTCGGAATGGAGACAGTTTTCGGTGTCATCGAGGTCGACGTTATAGGTGAGGTTGCCGATGTTGGGGTTGAGCGAGGCGATGTCATCGGCGAGCTTCATAGCAATCCACTGATGGCCGGAAAGCGCGGCGAACAACCAGGTCTCGGTGCTGTCGGCGATGATGATCTGGTCGTTGGAGCAGACGCCCTGCTCGTCGATCAGGCTGCCGATGAGCTCGACGCCCTCGCGGGCCGTGGCGCTCTCGCCCAGGATGACGCTGGCATAGCTGTATTCGCCAATGCCAGTCTCCTCGGTGATGGGGTCGGCCTCTTCGGCCTTCTCGTTATAGGAGGTGCTCAGCGTGGCAGAGCAGGAGACGCCCTTCTCGTTGATGCCTGCCTCGGAATATGCGTCGTAGCGATCTTCCCACTGCGAGGGGTTGTCGCGAACGAAGGTGTAGCGGTAGGTTGCGCCCTTGGACTTGTATTCAAAACCGGACTCGACCGAGGTGTACTCGTTGCCGTCCTTGTGTGCGGGCTCAATGCCAAAGTGCTTGACATAGCGCGGACCGAAGTCCTCGGAACGGCCGTAGTACGTGTTGCCGTCTGCCGTGAGCTTGCTGCCCATGTAGATCTGGGTGCAGGCGAGTGCCGAAGTCGGCATGGCCATGATGGCCGCTGCTCCAAACGCAAGGCCGCAGCCGAGCTTCTTGAGCGTGTTGACAGGATGAGTAAACCTCATAATCCCTCCCAACTGTTGAAACCCCGCGAAACCGTACGGAGTTTCAGCTAATAAATACATCTACTAGCCTAAAGGAAGTGTAAAGAGTATTCACTCGACAACAGCTTTTACTCGATGAGCGTGTGGAAATATACGATGAACGGATAATAATACTCATTTTATGGCTTTAGTTAAATAAAGGCACCCTGCATTTACTGTAGCTGAATAAAGCATTAGACGGCGCTCAAAAAGAAAACTCTCCCGCTGTTTAGGATTTGCATAAACAGCGGGAGAGTCGATAACTGGATGAATATCATACCAATGTGGATTTACTTCTTCCGGCGGTGGATCACGTTGATCGCATAGCCGACGAGCATGGCCAAAACGATGATGATAAAGCCGAGCAGGGGATTGTCGTTCATAGGGTCCTCCTATTTTCCGAGCGGGGAGAATTCGTCGACGATGAGGTCGAGGCATTGTGGAAGCGCGCGGGCTCCAAAGACGCCCGAATTGCTGGAGATAATCTCGCCATCGAACTGCATGCCCAGCGACGGGGTGCAGGTGATCTTGGCTTCCTTGGTCTGGATGATCTTGAACTGCGGGCGCCCGAGTACCTTGCCGGCGGGGTCGAGTGCGGCGGTGATCACGGTAGGCAGCAGCTGCACGGTGCGCACGGGTTCGATGACCGCAATGTCGACCATGCCATCGTTCATACGGCAGTCGGGGAACAGGTTGATGTCGTTTTGGATGACCGAGGTGTTGCCGGCCATGCAGCAGATGCCGTCGAGCTCCTCGACAATGCCGTCATGCTCAATCGTAAAGTGCGCCACCGTGGGATTGGGCGTGGCGAGCGCGGAGAGGAAGTAGGCGATCTCGCCGATGTCGTTTTTGGTGGGGGCGGCCTTCATCATGATCTCGGCGTCGAAGCCCGAGCCGGCGATGATGATAAAGCCGTGGCGCTTCTCGTTGCCGTTCTCGTCGAGCCAAAAGAGCTCACCCATGTCCACTTTGACCGTGCGACCGGCACGGCAGGCCTTGGCGAGCGCCGCTGCCTCGGGGGCATTGCCGATGTTGTTGAAGAACAGGCAGGCTGTGCCGGAGGGGAAGACGAGCGTGGGGACACCGCACCCGCGCATCTGGTCGAGCACGTTGGAGACGGTGCCGTCGCCGCCCGAAACGACCACGCGATCGAATTCGCGCACGTCTGCCACGGCGTCCTCGGGCTCCATGCCATCGCCGATAAAGCGCATCACGACCTCGTCGCCGCCCTGCGCGAGGGCGTGCGTAAATGCGTAGATTTCATCTGAGCTGGGGCCCGATGCCGGGTTGTGGATGATAAGGCAGCGCATACTTACGTTCCCGTTCTGTGACTAACCGAGTATAGTTGTAGGGCAATGCCGATATCCTACCCGTGTTTTTCGGGCCTAACCTTATTCGATGGGTTGATATGTACATTTCCACACATCAGGCTCTGGTCGACTTTTGCCAGCGCGCCCGCGAGTTCGACGCGATCGCCGTCGACACTGAGTTTTTGCGCGAGCGCACGTTTCATCCGCGCCTGTGCCTGGTCCAGATTGCCACCCCCGCCGAGAGTGTCGCGGTCGATCCGTTGGTGATCGACGACCTGTCGCCGCTTGCCGAGCTTATGGCCGACGAGGGCGTGGTCAAGGTATTCCATGCCTGTTCGCAGGACATGGAGGTTATGCTCCATACTGTGGGTGCGCTGCCGCGACCGATTTTTGACACACAGGTTGCCGCCGCCTTTTTGGGCGAGCGCCAGCAGATTTCGTATGGCGCGCTCGTTCAGACGTTCTGCGGCGTATCGCTGCCCAAGACCGAGTCGCTGACCGATTGGTCGCGCCGCCCGCTGAGCGATAAGCAGATCGAGTACGCGATCGATGACGTCAAGTACCTGATTGTCGCCTATACCGAGATGATGAGCCGCCTACGCGAGCTTGGTCGCGTGGACTGGGTGCTCGACGAGTTGCGCCCTCTGGCCGACGAGTC
>CAJLAV010000015.1:0-23725 GCA_905204735.1 uncultured Collinsella sp.
CCACCACAAAGGTGCCTGTCCCCTTTGTGGTGGATATGGACTCACGGCGAAGCTAGTGGCGAAGTCCCAGCAGCCCGCGGCCGCGATGACGGGCGTCGGCGTGTACTTGAACGTGCGGGCCGGCGGCTTTGACGGACTCGGGCAGGTGCGAGTACTTCTTCTCGAAGTTCTCCTCGAACATCACCGCCAGGTTGTGCGCGGCCTCGTCATAGCGCGCGGTGCTCTGCCAGTATTGGCGCGGCACCAGGATGCCATCGGGCACGCCGTGGCACGTCGTGGGAATGTCGACGTTAAAGATGTCGTCGTGCACAAACTCGCTGTCCTCGATGGTACCGTCGAGGGCGCGCGCGACCAGGGCGCGCGTGTAGGCCAGCTCGATGCGATGGCCCACGCCGTAGCCGCCGCCGATCCAGCCGGTGTTGACCAGGTACACGCGCGTGCGGCCGTCGGCAATGCGCTCGCCAAGCATCTTGGCGTAAACCATGGGGTCGAGCGGCATAAACGGCTCGCCGAACAGCGAAGAGAACGTGGGCGTGGGCTCGGTGACGCCGACCTCGGTGCCGGGAATCTTAGCCGTAAAGCCCGTCACAAAGTGGTACATGGCGGCGTCGGCCGTCAGGCGCGAGATGGGCGGCAGCACGCCAAAAGCGTCGCAAGTCAGGAACAGCACGACACTCGGAGTGGTGCCCATGCCCTTAGTCCACGCGTTAGGAATGTGCTCCACGGGATAGGCCACGCGCGTGTTGTGCGTGATCGAGATGTCGTCGTAGTTGGGCTTGCGGTTCTCGTCGAGCACCACGTTTTCGCAAATGGCGCCAAAACGGACGGCGTTGAAGATCTCGGGCTCGTGGAAGGCGTCCAGGCCCTCGCATTTGGCGTAGCAGCCACCCTCAATGTTGAAGATGCCCATGTCGGACCAACCGTGCTCGTCGTCGCCGATCAGCAGGCGCGTGGGGTTGGCAGAAAGCGTGGTCTTGCCCGTGCCGGACAGGCCAAAGAACACGGCAGTCTCGTGCGTGACGGGATCCATGCTGGCCGAGCAGTGCATGGGCAGCACGTCATCCTCGACGGGCAGCAGATAGTTCATGACGCTAAAGATCGACTTTTTAATCTCGCCGGAGTAGCCGGTGCCGGCGACCAAAATCACGCGCTCCTGGAAGTTGATGACCACGGCGGCGCTGGAGTTGAGGCCCTTGATGGCAGGATCGCACTGGTAACCGGGCGCTGCGAGCACGCAGAAGTCGGGCTCGCCGGTGCGCGCGATTTCGCGGGCGAGCGGACGGGCGAGCATTTGCTTAATGAAGAGTGCCTGGCTGGCACGCTCGCAGGCAACAAGCAGGCGACGCGTGTGGTTGCGGTCAGCGCCCGCCATGCCGCGCGTGACGAACACGTCGCGCTCGTTGAGATAGTCGACGATGCCGGCCTTGATGGCCTCATAGCTCTCGACGGACAGTGGGCGGTTGACCGCACCCCAGGCAATCTTGTCGTGAACATCGGGGGTGTCAACGATAAAACGATCGTTGGGCGAACGACCAGTGCGCTCCCCCGTCTCGATCACGAGCGCGCCATTAGAAGCCATACGGCCCTCTTTGCGACGAATAGCGTGCTCGACAAGCTCTGCCGCCGGCAGGTCCACCAGCAGACGGGGTTGATTCTCGGCGGGATCTTCAACGAGCGTAATACCAAAGTTGGACAGAACTTCTGCAGGGGTAACACCAGGCATGGGGCCTCCTTTAAAAACGCGACACGTTGACGCGACGCGCACTTTACTCACGTAAAGCCTGTTGTACCCGATATGCAAAAACGTTTTTGCGGCAAGGGCGGCAAGCCCGCCCAACGGTCAAAAATCGCAGGCAAGCGGCCTAGTCATTGGGGACGCTTTTAAACGACTAGTCATTGGGGACACTCTTGATCTTGAACAGGCAACATTCAAGGAATGTCCCCGGATGCCGGCATTAGGGACGTTCCCAAAGTGCCGGCACATAAGGAACGTCCCTAAGTGCCGACTACAGCGGCAGGCCTTGGCCAAGCATGGCTATGGCGCTCATCAGGACCAGCATGCCGGCAGCGTAGGGCAGCACCGCGCCCAGGAGTTCGGCATCCTTACCGCGCACGTGCACGGCGGCAAGACCAATGGCGAGGGTCTGCGGCGAGATCATCTTACCGGCGGCGACGCCCAGGGCGTTCAATGCGACCATCCAGTAGTCGCTCACACCCAGCGCAGTGGCGGCCTGGCTCTGAATGGGACCAAACAGCATGCCCGAGGACGTACCCGAGCCGGTCACGAACGCACCGACTGCGCCGATCCACGGAGCCAGAATCGGGTAGAGACCGCCGGCGACCGCAATGCAAAACGCACTGATCGACGAAATCATGCCGGCATAGCCCATCACCTTGGCGCAGCCCAGTACCGAAAGCATCGTGATCACCGTCGGCGTCATCTGCTTCACAGTCGCGGCCAGCACCTCGCCCATCATGCGCGGCGAAGCGCCCTGAATGGCACCGCCGACAAACGCCGCCAGGAAAATCCAGACGCCTGGCGTGTTGATCCACGAAAACGTAAGCATACCGGGATTCTCACCGCAATACACCTGCACATGGCTCGCAAACGGCGCGAGCGCAGCATGTACAGCGGGCACCAGATTAGACGTGCCCAGCAGCAACACAAAGATCAGGATGAAGCACGACCAAGCCGAAAGCGCCGACTTAACGGTGAGCTTCTCCCCCGCCTCGATATTCATGTGAAAGCGTGCGTCCAGATGCCCCGACTTCTCGGCACGCATGGCAAGCGCAGCTGTCAGCGCGAGCGAAACGATGGATCCTACGACCACGGCCAGCTCGGGGCCCACAAACATGGCAACGACCAGAGCCGCGCCGACAAACGAAACGCCGGAGAGCAACGCCACGCCGGCAACACCGTGCAGACGCTCGCCCACACTCGCGGCATTGCCCTGGTCATCGGCAACACGGCCCGCAACCAGCACAATAAATAGCGGCATCACCACAAAGAACGGTGCGAGCTGCACCAGCTGAACGGTCGCTAGGTGAAGGGAATCCAAACCCACCAGGTCGGCAACGGACACCGTGGGGATGCCGATGGAGCCGTAGGGCGTGGGCACGCCGTTGGCCAGCAGGCAGATGAGCACGGCAGGCACGGCCTCAAAGCCCAGGCCCGCGAGCATGCCGGCGGGAATGGCGACAGCGGTACCGAAGCCGGCCATGCCCTCCATAAAGCCACCGAAGCACCAAGCCACGAGCAGCGCCAGCAGACGGCGGTCGCTGCTGATGGAGGTGATCATGCTGCCGATCACGTCCATGGCGCCCGTACGAACGCACAGGTTATACGTGAACACCGCGGCGATGATCACCAGGACGATGGGCCACAGAGCCATCAAAAAACCTTCGAGCGAGGCGGTCGCGATCTGCGCTGCCGGCAGGTGCCACCATGCGAAGGCAAGCAAGCACGAAAGGACAAACGATCCGATAGCGGCCTTCCAAGCTGGCCATTTAAAGCACAGCAGCATCACGACCAGCCAAATAATCGGCACAAGAGCCAGTAAGAATGCGGCGACGTCCATAGGTAGAAGCTCCTTGGTACCGCGTGGGCGGCATCGAGGGTGTCACAAAACTTCAACAGGATACCGCACGTTTACCGACAAATTACAGCCGCCCGCCGAAATTATTGAACAATCCGTTCAAAAACACGAGCGAACACCGTCGCGTCTATACTAAAGCGCAGCAATAGAAAGGACTCCGCTTTGAGCATCACGCCCCTCGATAGCATTCGCCGCGCCATCGCCCGCCGCAACGGCACCTCCAACCCCGCTGCATCGAGAGACGGCGCCGCGAAGGCCCAGGGCGGCCGCATCGAGAACGGCCTCTTCCCTGCCTCGCACACTGCCGAGGAACTCGCACGCATCCAAGAGCTGAGTCAGCGCAACGCCGGCGGGCCCGATAGCAGCCAAGCCACACGTCGCCGGCGCGAACGCGATCGCAAGCCCGGCCCCGTCCGCCGCATGGTCAACGCTTGGTGGAACCGTCTGCTCGGCGCCGTCTACGGCGGCGGCTTCTCCATGCAGGAAGCGGAATACGAGGAGCACGCCACCAGTCGCGACTATCTTTGGAACACCCTCGGCACCGCCGTGTGGGGCTTGGCGTTTCCGCTGCTCACCATCGTGTCTACGCAGCTCGTGGGCGCCGAAGAAGCCGGCAAGTTCTCCATCGCCTTTGTCACCGGCACGCTCATCATGATCGCGTGCAACTACGGCGTGCGCAATTTCCAGGTCTCGGACATCGACGAAAAGACGTCCTTTGCCTCCTACCAGCTCAACCGCTGGCTTTGCGGAGCGCTCGCCCTAGGCTGCGGCCTCATGTACAGCAGCGCCCGCGGCTATGACACGCAGATGGCGATGATCGGCCTGGGCGTCTACCTGTATAAGGTCATCGACGGCATCGCCGACGTGTACGAAGGCCGCCTGCAGCAGGCCGACAAGCTCTACCTGGCCGGCATGAGCCAAACGCTACGCTCCGTCGGCGTCATCGCGGTCTTCAGCGTGGCGCTGTTCCTCACGCGCAGCATGCCCATCGCGGCCATGGCCATGGGCATCGCCGCGATCGCCTCGCTCGTGCTGGTCACCGCGCCGCTCGCCCTGCTCGAGACCGAAAAATCGCGCCGCGTGAGTCTGCGCGAGGTCGGCCACCTGTTTGTCCATTGCGCCCCGCTCTTTGGCGCGCTATTCCTGTTCAATCTTATCGAGAGCATGCCCAAGTTTGTGATGGAAGGCACGCTGGCATACAAATATCAGCTGTACTTTAATGCCCTGTTCTTTCCTGCGCAGGCTATTCTGTTGAGCATTGGATTTGTCTATAAACCGCAGCTCCTGCGCTTGTCGAGCATTTGGGCTAATCCTCGCAAGCGTCGTCGCTTTGACCTGATTATTGTTGCCGTTATGGCGCTGATCGTGGTCATCACCGGCGTGTGCGCCGCATTTATGACAGGTCCCGGTATTCCCCTCATGAGCTTTATGTACGGTCTCAGCTTTGAGCGCTACCGTACGCTGGCGCTGCTGATGGTCGTCGCCGGCGGCGTCACCGCGGCCATCGACTTTATCTACGCCATTATCACGGTGCTGCGCCATGCCGGTGACGTCACCAAGGTCTACCTGATTTGTTTTGCCGTGAGCGTGGTTTTGCCGGTGATTCTGATCAACCTGCTCGGCCTGATGGGCGCCGTCGTGAGTTACCTAGCCATCATGGCCCTACTGCTGGTACTGTTGATTATCGAGTACGCCCACATCCGCCAACGCATCGAACGCGACCGCAACCCATACGGCGCCTAATTAGCTGCCCCGGTCACCGAAATTTGCGATGGAATCGCCCCGGCTGGGGTCTCGTTGAAGACAATATGCATCACGTAAAACTAAGTGAGTAGATTTTTACCGAATCCCCGACCACACCGACAGAGCACAAGTCTGTGACCTGCGGTTTTATTGAGGCAAATATGTTGGGTGCTCGGCATTTCCAAAAAAGTCTACTCACTTAGCCAGCGGGCACCCAAATGATTATTTAATCCCCGTCCCAGAGAAATCAATTAGCGGGCAGAAGGGCAAAAGTAGCCAAAAAAGCCCCGTCCCAAATTAGCTACCACTTGCACCGATTATTCGCCCGGGTTGATGTTCGCGTAGAACTCCGCCCCATCATCGAGCCGCAGGATGCCCACGCGACCGAACTCCGAGCCGGTGGCGGCGGCGCAGTCGATATCGATACGATCGGGCACACCGGCAGTGTCCTCGCCGCCCAAGCGCACGATCTGCCCGCGTCCCGATTCCTCATCGAGCCCCGCCAGACCACCGACCTCGCAATAGCGCCCAAGCGATACCGTGGGCGTGTGGCCGCTCACCACGACCGGGCCCTTGCCCTCGGCAGAAAGCAGCCCGGTCGGCACATCCCAATAGCCGTGACGAATCCATAGCAGGTCATCGGACGACTGCACCGCGAGCATCTGCTGCAGCAGCTCGCGATCGGCACCCACCGCTCCGACGCCGTCGCCGCAATCGACACCATGCTCAAGCAAAAACGCACGCGCCGCCTCGGTCTGAATGCCGGCGTGCACCAGCAGGTACGGCCGCTCGGCAGTCTCGACCACCGCGTAGAGCGGCAGCGCGGCCATCCATCGCACGAGCTCCTCGTATGCCTCAAATTCCATGTCGTTGAGTTGCTCGCGCGTCGTCCAGCCACCGTTGATATCCCAGGTCTCGGCATCGAGCGGATCCTGGCCAATGATGGCATCGAGCATGATCTGCTCGTGATTACCCTTGAGCACGCGGGCGTTGGGCAGCGAGCGCACGAGCTTAATAACGCCGACCGGATCGGGCCCGCGATCGATCATGTCGCCCAGCACGTACAGTGTGTCGTCGGACGTCAACGAGATCTTAGACAGGGCCTCGTCAAGCGCACGCACGTGCCCGTGAGCATCAGATGTCACATAGATCGCCATGGTACGCCTCTCCTTGCATTGCGGCCGAAGCCCGGCGCCGCAACTAAAACTTCAAGTTGAACTTAAACGTTACCCATTGTACTCCGTTGCAATAAAGCTGGAAAGGGTTTCCGAGCAGAGGCAAAGACGGAAGCCGTCTATGACGATATCGCGCACGCCCGCAATCCAACCCCATAAACCCACCATCTTTGGGTACAAATAACCGCAGACAACTGACCGTGCCACGCCAACCACCCAGGAGCGGACACTACCCATGAACCAGATCCTTCTTTTTATCGGCCTCGTCATCATTTTGTGCCTGACCATCAAACCCGTCGGCAAAAAACTCCCCTTCCCCACCCTGCTCATCTTTATCGCGCTGGGCATGCTGTTGGGCGTCAACGGCCCGACGCATATCGACTTTAGCGACTACGCACTCACCGAAACCGTCTGCAGCACGGCGCTGCTGTTCATCATGTTCTACGGCGGCTTTAACACCAACATCGACCGTGCCAAACCTGTCGCCATACCTGCAATGCTACTGAGCACGCTCGGCGTCGTCATCACCGCAGGCATCACCGGCGTGTTCGCCCACTTTGTACTGGGCTTCGACTGGATCGGCGGCCTGCTGTTGGGATCGGTCGTGGCGTCCACCGACGCGGCCAGCGTCTTTAGCGTTCTGCGCGAGCACAGCCTGTCGCTGAGGGGCGGCACCGACTCGCTGCTCGAGGTCGAATCGGGCTCCAACGATCCCGTCGCCTATATGCTCACCGCCGTGCTCGCCACACTCGCGGCCGGCGGCGACATCAACATTCCCGCACTGCTGGCCAAGCAGATTATCTTGGGCGTGGGCCTGGGCCTCGCCATCGGCTGGGCGGCGGGCCGCCTGATTGAACGCGCGCACGCAACGGCCGAGGGCGCGCAGACCATCTTTTTGTTCGCCGTGGCCATCGTCGCCTACGCGCTGCCGAGCTACCTGGGCGGCAACGGATTTTTGGCCGTGTACCTAGCCGGCATTGTGCTGGGTGCGAGCGACATCACCGGCAAGGTCGAGATGGCGCACTTCTTCGATACCCTCACCGAGATGGCCGAGATGACGATCTTCTTCTTGCTCGGCCTGCTCGTAACGCCCGCACGCCTGCCGCAGATGCTGCTGCCGGGCCTGGCGCTCATGGCGTTTATGCTCTTTGTGAGCCGCCCCATCGCCGTCGGCGTGCTCCTAGCGCCCTTTAAGACGAACCCTCGCCAGGTTGCGCTCGTAAGCTGGGCGGGTCTGCGCGGCGCGGCTTCGGTCGTGTTTAGCCTCTTTACCGTGGTGGCCGGTGTTCCTGGCGGTCACGACCTGTTTGACCTGGTATTTGTGATTGCCGTGTCGAGCATTGTGGTGCAGGGCTCGCTGCTACCGGCGGTGGCGAAAAAGCTCAATATGATCGACGCGGAAGGCGACGTGCGCCGTACGTTTAACGATTACCGCGACGAGGACGGCATGTCGTTTGTCAAGTTCAAGGTGGGCGCGGGCCATCCGTTTTCCGGACGCTCGCTCGCCGATATTGGCAGCACCACGGACATGCTCGTCGTCCTGGTGCTGCGCGATGGCGCGCACCCGGTGCTGCCCAATGGCGATACCGTGATTGAGGAAGGCGACCTATTGGTGATGGCTGCCCCGACGTTTGAAGAGCGTGCCGAGGTTACGCTGCGCGAGGTCACCGTGACGCCCCACGGTCGCCTGGCCGGCCAGCGCCTGCGCGATGTGCCGCAAGGCAAGCATCCGTTTATTGTGGTGATGCTCAAGCGCGAAGGCCAAACGATCATCCCCGACGGCAACACCCTAATATACGCCGGCGACGAAGCCGTCATCGCCACGCTCGCGTCGTAGCGGGCAGGAGGTAGCTAATTTGCGACGAAGAGATCAAGCGCCTAGAAAGCCTCATGCCTTCGCTCGCAGATTTGGATTTGCCTGAGGAGTAAAGCACCCCTCCCCCATGTAACCATCCTGTAAATCATAGCGGCGCAGTCGAGTTTTACCGTGATGCGGTCGCGTCTGGCGCTCCACTGTGCTAAAGTATCCCGAACGTTCAAACGACTACGAGGGGGACCTAGAAGATGGCACGTGTGCACAACTTCTCAGCTGGCCCGGCCGCGCTGCCTACAAGCGTGCTCGCCGAGATCGCCGACGAGATGATGGACTACCGCGGTTGTGGCATGTCCGTGCTCGAGATGAGCCATCGATCTAGCATGTACCAGCAGATTATCGACGACGCCGAGGCAACCCTGCGTCGTCTGCTGAGCATCCCCGACAACTACCGTGTCCTGTTTTTGCAGGGCGGCGCCACGCTGCAGTTTGCGGGCATCCCCATGAACCTCATGCGCCGCGGGCGCGCCGGCTACATCGTGACCGGCAACTTTGCCAACAAGGCATACAAAGAAGCCGCCAAGTACGGCGAGGCCGTGCTGCTCGCGAGCTCCAAGGACACCAATTTCGACCGCATACCCACCATGGCCGACGTCAACGCGCGCATTGCCGCCGAGGCCGCAAGCAACGGGCTCGACTACGTCTACATCTGCCAGAACAACACCATCTTTGGCACCATGTACCACGAGCTGCCCAACTGCGGCGACGTACCGCTGGTCGCCGATGTCTCGAGCTGCTTTCTGTCGCAGCCGCTCGACGTTGAGCGCTACGGGCTCATTTACGCCGGCGCGCAGAAAAACGCCGGCGCCGCGGGCGTGACCGTGGTCATCGTGCGCGACGACCTCATCGCAGATGGCTCCGCCTTTGCGCAAACGCCGCAGTACATGGACCTCAAGGCCCAGGCCGCCAAGGGCTCCATGCTCAACACGCCCAACACCTTTGGTATCTACGTATGCGGCAAGGTGTTCCGTTGGGTTGAGAAAACCGGCGGACTTGCCGCCATGGCCGAGCGCAACTGGGCCAAGGCCAATCTGCTCTATGACCTGCTCGAGCACAGCGAGCTGTTCCATAGCACTACGCAGGCCGACAGCCGCTCCATCGCCAACGTCACCTTCCGCACCGGCGATACCGAACTCGACGCCGCCTTTGTCGCAGGCGCGGCCGAGCACCAGATTCAAAACGTCAAGGGCCATCGCCTGGTGGGCGGCATGCGCGCCAGCGTGTACAACGCCGTCACCATGGAAGACGTGCAGGCACTGGCCTCGTACATGAAGGACTTCGAAGCGCAGCTTAGTTTGAGCCCGCGATCTAACTAGCCCGCAACGCGCGGGCCGATCAGCCATCTCAGACCACCCTGTATAGATCAAAACCTGCTAAGGAGTTTTCCATGCGCAAGATTAAAACCATCGATGACATTACCAAGGACGGCAAGGTCGAGTTTGGTGAGGGCTACGAGTTTGTGAGCACCGCCGAAGAGGCCGACGCCATTCTGATGCGCTCGACCGACCTGCACGGCTACGAGCTGCCCGAGGGCATCCGCGCCATCGCCCGCTGCGGCGCCGGCGTCAACAACATCCCCGTCGAGGAGTACGCCAAGAAGGGCGTCGTCGTCTTTAACTCCCCCGGCGCCAACAGCAACGCCGTTAAGGAGCTCGTCCTAGGCATGCTGGTGCTCTCGAGCCGCGGCGTGGTGCAATCGATGAACTGGGTGCGCGACAACGCCGACGACCCCGAGATTCAGGTCGATGCCGAGAAGGCCAAGAAGGCCTTTGTGGGCCGCGAGCTCAAGGGCAAGCGCATCGGCGTCATCGGCCTGGGCAACGTGGGCTCCAAGGTCGCCAACGCCTGCGTCGACCTGGGCATGGACGTTTACGGCTACGACCCGTTCATTTCCGTCGAGCACGCGTGGGTGCTGAGCCGCGAGGTGCAGCGTGTGGGCACGCTCGAGGATCTCTGCCGCGGCTGCGACTACCTCACCGTACACGTGCCCAGCAAGGCCGACACCATCGGCATGATCAGCACCGAGCAGATTAACCTGCTGGCACCCGACGCCGTGCTCATCAACTACGCGCGCGAGACCATCATCGACGAAGACGCCGTCGACGCCGCCCTGCGTGCAGGCAAGCTCAGCTGGTTTAGCTGCGACTTTGCCACTCCCAAGACCGTCAAGATGCCCAATACGTTTATCACCACGCACTCGGGCGCCGGCACCGGCGAGGCCGAGGCCAACTGCGCAGACATGGCCATCAGCGAGCTCAAGGATTACCTGGAGAACGGCAACATCGCACATAGCGTCAACTACCCCGCCTGCAGCATGGGCAAGGCGCGCGCCGCAAGCCGCATCGCCTGCCTGCACGCCAACGTGCCCAACATGATCGGCCAGATCACGGCCATTCTCGCCAAGGACAACGCCAACGTGCAGCGTATGACCAACGAGTCCGCTGGCGAGAACGCCTACACCATGTTCGACACCGACGAGCACCTGGACAGCAGCACCATCGAGGCGCTCAAGCAGATTCCGTCGATGTATCGCGTGCGCGTAATCAAATAGCGCCGGCTGATCTGACGGGCAGTTCCCCATGTGGCCTGCCCGTCACTGACATTGAATGCCCGCGGGGGCGCCTTTCGCACGAGAGGCGCCCCCGTTTTTGTGAGCACTCCATTAAATGCACCGAGCCGCTTCTTGGCATACAATCTGTATGTTGACCTAACTATCTGTGAGGTGCCTATGGTTGATACAGATTTTGCTTGGCGGCTTACGCAAGGGCTCGTGCGGATCGACAGTTCCGACCCAGGTGCGTATGAGGGCGAGATTGAACGCTATATCAAAGCGTTGATTGAGGAACGATTGGCGCAGCTGAGCCATCCGGTACTCGATGCCGTGCAGATTGCAGAGCTCGAAGTACTCCCCGGGCGCCGCAACCTTATGGTCACCGTGCCCGGTTTGAGCGACGAGCCACGGCTCGTCTACATCTGCCACATGGATACAGTCACCTTGGGCGACGGCTGGGACGCGGACATTACGCCGCTCGGGGCGGTCGTGCGCGACGGCAAGCTCTACGGCCGCGGTGCCTGCGATATGAAGGGTGGCCTGGCCTGCGCCATTGCCGCGCTGGTCCATACGCTCGAGCGCGTGGTGGCGGATGGCGCGCTGCCGCGTCGCGGCTTTTCGCTCATCTGCTCGGTCGACGAGGAAGATTTTATGCGCGGCTCAGAGGCCGCGATCGATGCTGGCTGGGTCGGCTCGCGCGAATGGGTGCTGGACACCGAGCCCACCGACGGACAGATCCAGGTGGCGCACAAGGGGCGTACGTGGTTCGAGATTGAAATGGCTGGCGTGACGGCGCATGCGAGCCAGCCCTGGAAGGGCGCGGATGCCGTCGCCGCCATGGCCGAGGCCGTGTGCTCGCTTCGCCGCGCATTTGCGGCGCTGCCCGTGCATAATGAGCTGGGGCCTTCGACCATCACGTTTGGCCAAATCGAGGGCGGATATCGCCCCTACGTCGTACCCGACCGCGCCAAAGTCTGGGTCGACATGCGCCTGACCCCGCCGACCGATACGGCCGCCGCGACGCGCATGGTAGAGCAGGCCATCGCCGTCGCCGAAGCCGCCGTTCCCGGTTGCCATGGCAGCTACACCGTGACGGGCGACCGCCCCGCCATCGAGCGCGACCCGAACTCTCCCCTTCTAGCTGCACTCAAGCGCGCAGCAGACGATACGACGGACGCGGACACGACCGTCGGCTTCTTTACCGGCTACACCGATACCGCCGTCATTGCCAGCAAGACGGGTAACCGCAATTGCATGAGCTACGGCCCCGGCTCGTTGGCGCTCGCGCACAAGCCCAACGAATATGTGCCCCACGCCGATATCGTTCGTTGTCAGAACGTGCTCATCGTGCTCGCCGACAACGTGCTCTGGGACGCGAGCGGCCAAGTTGGGGCATAATAAGCCGCGAACAAACCGACTCGTGCGTTAGGACCGCCCATGAAAGCACTTCCGTTTCCCTGCATCCGCCCGGCTCAGGACCGCGTGCTCGAGGCGCTGCCTGCAATGGACAGCATCATGAGCGGCAACGATGCTCTGCGCGGAGCCATTGCCGATGGTCTGATGCTCAAGGACCCGGGTGCGGCGTATTACGTGTACGAATGCTCGGGCGAGCCGGGACGTGTGACGGGTGTCGTGGCGATCTGCCCGGTTGGTGCGCTGGCGGGCGGCGACGCGGTTGCCGCCGATACGACCGCCGCTGCGCGCGCAATCGCCGACCTCAAGGTACAGCCCCGTCCCGTAACGCTTGTCTACGAAGCCTCTCCCGTCATGGATATCATCCTCGGCGCCGCAAAAGAGGGCGCTTCACTCTATGCCGTCACCGACCCCGCCGGCATTACGCACCGCGTGTGGGAGGTCAAGCGCGAGGACGCCGTCGGGGCCATCCGCGCCATGCTCGACCAGGCGCCGGAGCCGGCACTGGCCGACGACCCTGCCTACGCTGTCGCACTAGTCGAGGCATCACAGCTCCTGGCCGACGATGCACGTGCCGCCGGCACCTACACGGGCAAAGAGCCGTTCAACTTTGCCGTAGCTGCGCTCTTCCCCGCCGCGCAGGTCAGCGGCGGCGCGGCGCAGGTTCCGACGGGTCTGCTCACGCACCAGGTCGCGCGGTTCTAGCAAGACCAGACCGTCCAGCACAAAAATCGGCAGCCCAACAAACAGGGGGCGGAGATGCAGCAGGTACATGCATCTCCGCCCCTTTTGCGTCGAGAAGTTATGCCGACGACCCGTGCCGCCGCGCTCGCGTTATCCGCGCTGCGGACCCGCAGTAGCCACGAGCGGTTCAAGCCCCAGCTCGCGCGCGTAGTCTTCCTGCGTAAAGACTTCGACCAGTTCAAACGTATCGGCCGCATCGTCAAACGCAAACTGCAGCACTGAGCAGTTGCCCGGCACGCGTTCGCGCTCGTCGGCCGCCGCGCCCCGCACGTGGTCCAAAAACTCCTTGATAGCCGAGCCGTGGCTCACCGCGAGCACGCACTCGTGGTCCGGACGTCGCATAAGATCGGTTATCGTCGCCGCCATGCGCTCGCGCACCTGCATCTGGCCCTCGCCGCCAAACTGACGATAGAAATCTCGCCACGGGCGCTCGGGCATAAGCATCACGCGCTCGGCCTCAAAGTCGCCAAAGAACCACTCACGCAGACCGTCCAGGCGCTCGTACGCCAAGCCCGGCCACAGGTTGGCGATAGTCTGCTCGGTGCGATGAAGTGTGGAGGTGCAGGCATGATCGGGTTCAATGCCACGCGCACGTAAGAACATGCCGGCACGCGCCGCCTGGTCGCATCCCAGCTGCGTGAGCGGCGAGTCACTCCAACCCTGAATAATGCGCTTAAGGTTGAATATTGTCTGCCCATGACGAACCAGATACAGGTCTTTATTCATAGGGGTCCTTTCGTTCGTTACCAATCAAGGAGCGAAAACGCACCGTCGCAATAGCCAAAATGAAGCACGGCACCGTTGTCGGGTAGCTCTCCCCTGCCAGTCACATACTCAAGAAACTCCTGGCAGGAAGAGCCGTGGGAGACTGCCAGCACACAGTCGTGCTGCGGCCTGGCCATGATGTGGGACAGCGCCGCGACCATGCGCGACTGGAGCTCGCCTTCAGACTCGCCACCAAAGGCCACCGGATAATCACCCCAGGGCTGCGGCGGCATCTCGCGATTTGATGTACCCTCCAGCGAGCCCAAATGCCACTCGCGCAGGTCATCGACCAGCTCTATCGAGCGGCCCTCACCAGCAATTAGCTCAGCCGTACGCCGCGCCCGGCCCAACGGGGAGGAATACACACGGTCAAAGGTCACGCCACGCGCCTCAAACGCCGCGCGCGTCGCCAGCGCCTGCTCGCGCCCGCGCGCCGTAAGCGGCGAATCGTGCCCACCCTGCAAAATGTTCTGCACATTGAGCTCAGTCTGCCCATGCCGCACCAAATACAAATCTGCCACACGTCCTCCCCTCGCACCACCGCAAAGGGGACAGGTACCTTTGTGGTGGTTTACCGCCGGATCACACCGCGGTGACGCTCAACTACACCAGTACGTCGACAAGCGAGCGCTTGGGTACGTGGTGCACCTGCGCCTCGTCGCGCCAATAATTGATGGAGCCGTCGGGGTTGGAATCGATCGCATCGATCACCTGTGTCTCGGCCGGAACGCCAAACGCCATGATCAGCTTGAGCTCATACTTGTCGTTATCGAGCCCCATGGCATCGATCGCGTGGGGCGTAAAGGCCTTGAACATGCAGGCTGCCACCTCGGGCGTGGCGCTGCGGGCGGCGAGCATCATCGTCTGCGCGGCAATGCCCGTGTCGACCTCGGTAATGGGAGCGGCTGGCTTGCCCGGAACGGCGCGCTCAGCAAGAATCGCGATGTAGCCGGTCGGGCGCTCGCCCTCGGCAGGACCCGACCAGTCCTTAAGCGCGCCGGCCCATGCAAGCTCGTCAAACACGCGAGCGCAGTCCTCGGAACCGCTTACCACATGAAAACGCAGACGCTGAGCATTGGCGCCGCAGGGAGCCAGGTGCGCCAGTTCCGCCAGCTCGAGCAAAAACTCGCGCGGCACGCGCATGGACTCGTCAAAGCGACGGCACGTACGGGCGCGGCGGACCAGCGCGTCAAACGTGTCCAGGCCGAGCTTTTCGCAACCTTGCTTTGCCATCGACTCCGCGCTAGACGGCGCCGCGGGAACTGTTTCGTTCATAGGGACCCCCAATTTCGGGCAATTGTTCTTAGGAAAATCTAACCTAAAACGTAGGCAATAACGAACAGGGCTGCAATGTTCTACACCTGTTGAATAGAAAATCGCAACGTGGGGAACAACGGAAACAATTCGGGGCCTTTGGGTTACGTTTCGCCCTCTCCGACCCATACGCCAGCGCCTTTAGGCGATACTGGTTGTAACGATCAAGGCTTACGCCGCACGGAAAGGAGACATTATGGGCATCTTTAAGAACGATGACCAAAAATCGAGCCAGTTTGGATTTGACGAGAAAAGCATGGCGGGCAAAGCCGTCAAGGCCGTGCGCTGGATTTACGCCATCACGGGCGTCTTAGCGCTCATTGCTGGTATCGCGCTGCTTTTTGCACCCGCCAAGTCCCTCGTCTTTTTGACGACTGTCCTGGGTTTTTACTTTGTAATCACTGCTGCCATCAGGCTGTTCACTGCCATTTTTGAGCCGCTGCTGCCCACCGGCTGGCGCGTGACGAGCATCATCTCCAACCTACTCATTATCTTGGGCGGCGCCATAATCCTGCGCAACCAGGCCTTCTCGACCGCGACGCTCACCACGATGGTGGTTATCGTGGCCGGCTTTGGCTGGATTGTCGAAGGTGTCATGTCCATTCTGGAGTCCGAGCTTTCGTCCAACCGCGCCCTCGCCATCCTGAGCGGCGCACTCTCCATCATCGCCGGCATGTTCGTGTTTATCTATCCGCTGTGGTCGGCCAAGATGCTCGTCATCTTTAGCGGCGCCGCACTGCTGGTGTTTGGCGTAACGCTGATTGTTCGTGCTACTCAATTTGGCAAACTGGTGCACTAGATGCCACGAACGCTCTTTATTGATGCAGACGCCTGCCCGGTCACGCGCGAGTCGATTGACTGCGCGCGGCGGGCGGGCGTCGCCGTTGTTATCGCCGGCAACAGCACGCAAAACCTAGAACGGCACATTCGCCGCGACGACCCGCGCGATGCTGAGCACGCGCGACGCGGATTTTGGGTCACGACGCTCGATGTGAGCGTTGGCGCCGACAGCGCCGACTTTGCCATTGTCGAACGCCTGCAGGCGGGCGACGTAGTCGTGACGCAGGACATTGGCTTGGCGAGCATGGTGCTCGGGCGCGATGCCGCCGCCATCGGCGTGCGCGGGCGCGTCTACGATAAGGCGACCATCGACATGCAACTGTTTATTCGCCACGAGGAAAAGAAGGTGCGCCGCGCCGGCGGTCGCACTCGCGGTCCGGCGGCATTTACCAGCGAAGACCGGGCCCGCTTTAAGCGCAACCTCACCGAGCTGCTGCGCTAACCAAGGTAGATTTTTGGGACATGCCTAAAAATCTACCTTTTTGTTTTGGCAGCGGGAAATGCCCTGGTCACAGGGGTAGATCGTAAGACATGTCCCAATAATCTACTTAAAGGCCAACGGCGGATAGGATAAGGCCCCAGCCGGCGCCGATGACGTACATCATGACCAGGAACACGACGTTTTCGCGGGCGCTGCGGTTGGTGCGGAACAGCACCAGGTAGCCCACGCCGGCAGAAATGAGCGTGCCGGCGAGCATCGGGGCCAGCTGCAGCGCGCCTTCCAGGTACAGTTGCGTGATGACGACGCTGGCCGAGCAGTTGGGAATCAGGCCGACAAGCGCCGAGCCCAGGACCGCAAGCGTCTCGTTGCCGCGCAGGAACTGCTCGATCGCCGACTCGCCAAAGGTCTCGAGCACGGCGACCAGAATCAGCGTCACCAGGAAAATGAATACCGACACCTGCACGGTATGCGAGATCGCGCTGCGGATGATCGACACGATGGGCGCGCCCTCGTAGGAGTGGCTGTGGTCGTGGTGGCGCTCGTGCTCGTCCGCGTGACCATGATCGTGGCTGTGGTCGTGCCCGTGCTCGTCCTCATCCTCGTCACAGCCGCAATGATCGCGTTCGCACAGCTCGTGGATGTGATCAGCACTTACGCCCGCCTCGGCCACTTCATCAATGATGTCGCCCCCGGTATGGTCGTCGTGCGCGCAGTTCACATGAGCCGGATTGGCAGCGGTCCCCAGCACGGTACGGCGAATCGCCGCATGCGCGCGGGCATTACGACGAAGGCCGCGGATAGCCGCATCCACGATAAAGCCCGTGACCAGCGCGATCAGCGCCTTCGAGGCGAGCAACATCGCCATGGTCTGCACGGGAACTTGCTCGGCGAGCAACAGCGGCAGCATCTCATCGGAGGTCGAAAGGAACACCGCCACCAACGTGCCCAAGGTCACGACACGACCGGCGTACAGCGTTGCCGCCATTGCCGAAAAGCCGCACTGCGGCACCATGCCCAGCAACGAGCCAACCACGGGACCCGCGGCGCCGGCGCGCTTGATGGCGCCGTTAACGCTGTCGCCCGCGACGTGCTCCAGGGTCTCGAGGGCCAAATATGTCACCAATAAGAACGGTACCAGCGAGAGCGTGTCCTTGCCGGCGTCGAGCAGAATATCAATCAGCAAATCCATGACGGATGGAACCTTTCGTGTCTTTCGGCAGCATTGTAAAAGTCCTAGCGGTCAACTAGGGTATTGTAGTTGTCCTAGGCGCGATGCCAATAGTTGCCCATGGTAAACTATCATCTCGCCATAACTCAATGCCACCGAGCCGCGCGACGCGGCCCGTCCAAGGAGCAGTCTATGAACGTTTCACAAGCACTCGAATACGAGCGTCAGCCGTTTATCCCCATGTTTATCTATGGCGATCACGGCGCCATGGAGTCCGAGCGCCAGAAGGGCGAAGAGGCCCTCAAGGTGCTCGAGACCGAGTACTTTACCGCCGAGGGCGACCCCGGCTTCGACTTTGCCACCGTGCGCGACCTGGCCGACCGCAACCGCGACCTGTGCGACCAGATTGGCGAGGCACGCCTGCGCAACGTGACGCCCGCGACGCTTTCGCGCGGCCTGTCCGATGCCGACACCTGCGCCGCCATCGGCAAGATGCAAAAGCGCACTGCCGCGTCCGTCATGCGCGAGATCCGCGGCGACCGCGACGCGCTCAGCGTCGCCTACGCTCGCAAGCCCATCCAAGGCACGGTGCTGGGCATCGACATCGAAACCACCGGTCGCGCGCCCGAGCGCGGCTACATCATCAACGTGGGCTGGGAAATCATGGAGCTCACCAGCGACGCCGTGCCGCATGACGCCGAAGCACACTACTGCGGCCTGCCCGACATCTATCGCGGCGAGGACGTGCCGCTGTCGAATATCCACCACATCACTTGGGACGACATCGACGGCAAAACGCCCTTCCGTGAGAACAAGGGACTGCAGAAGCAGCTGCTCAAGCTTATGAAGAAGTACCCGTACATGGCGCATAACGCCGCGTTCGAGGACAGCTGGTTCAAGATTCACCTGGACGGTTACGCCGAGGCGCGTCGTGCCGGCAAGATTATCGTCATCGACTCGCGCCAGATCTGCCGCAGCCTGGATGCCGACGTCCGCTCGCTCCCCCGCGAATCCGCCCCCGCCGCGCTCGAGAACTGGGCGCGCCGCCGTGGAACCCTCGCCGCCGACGCCAACGAGCAGCATCTGGGCCTGGACGACACCGACCTCATGCTCCGCACCGTCCAAGCCGAGTTCAACCTCAAGAACCTATTCGCGAAATAACCGATCCATCTGCGGGAGCGCCTGCCAGGCACAGCGCAATCCGTCTGGGCACACCGACACGCAGTAAACTAGGGCGCAGCCTTATGGCTGCACCCTAGTTTTCATCAAAACGAGCAAATACGCGTGCTTCACATAGTCGGCAGGTTGGCCCACCTACATTTTTCGAGTTGTTCGGCCAGCTGAACCACTAGTCAAGGCCCTTTGAACCGCAATCGAAGCTAAAATCGCCTTAATTTCGCAACCAAGCCCCATAAATCTACCTGAATCAATTCGAATAGGACGTTGCGATCGCACCATTTGTATAGGATAAGGCCGAATAACTCAAATTATGTTGGTGAGGCATCTGAGCGGTCGGCAAAAACGCTTAGAAGCTACGAATCCGCAACTAAAGTTCATCAAAAAGGGGCAGCCGGCAGAAACCTCCCCAGCCAAAGCTGCTCCCTCAATACGACAGCTCAAAAACCCACCGTTCGCAGAAGATAAGCCGCGCCCCAATACCGTTGCCCGAAGTTTCGGGCGTATGCGGCGTCCGCTATGCCATCATGCGCGTATGGGAATCATTCTGTCACATACCACGGCACGCGCTGTATACCAAACAGCCAACTCGCTCGCAAGCTACGCGACCGGTCCCATACCTATGGAAAAGATCAGGGTGTCTGCGCCGACCACGTCCGACCTGGAAGCGGCACGAGCATGGCTCAACAGAAAGAATGTCGATTCTGAACGCGTCCATGTGCTGACGTTTTCCAATAATGCCAAAAGGCACCGCAAGGGCTGCATCTGCCACTGCACGCGCTATACGTTTGATGCAGAAAGCTACTTAGAACTCGAGCCGAACGTCTACATCGTCGATATCAAGCTGTGCGCGTTAGAAGCAACAGCCGACCTCAACCTTTCGGAGCTCGTTGAGTATTACTTTGAAATCTGCGGCTCCTACGCGCTTGGAACGTCCGACGAAACTCAATATCGCGAGCGCCCAGCCCTAACCAGCGTTGAAGAGCTCAGAGCCTTCTTTTCAGAGGCATCGGGGTATCGTGGATCTAATAAAGCGCTTAAGGCACTTTCTTATGTACGCGAAGGCTGTCGCTCCCCACTCGAAACGGCGTTTGTCATGATGCTGACAATGCCCAAGTCAATGGGTGGCTTAGCCATACGCGCTATCAAAACGGATTATCCGATCCCAGTCCCCAAAAGATACGCCGCCCTAACGCGACGGACGGTTTTCTACCTCGACGCGCTGCTCGAAAATTCGATGACCGATATCGAATACAACGGCTTTTACCACGACGAGCCCGAGCAGCAATCAATTGACGAGGAGCGCCGAAACACGCTGCGAAACATGGGATATGCCGTTATCACAGTTAGTCGTCATTCATTTTTCAAGCAGTCCGCTTTTAGGCGGGTCATGGAAGCGATTCGCATTCGCGAGAAGATCTGGCCCGGTCGACTCCCGGATAACTTCGCCATCCTGCAAGAAAATCTTCGTCAATTTGTCTTGCGGCGCTACTTCGAATACGGTCGCCGCGTCCTGGAGACACTCAAAGAAGAAGAGGCCGCCAAGCGCGAAATTGCAAGCCAATATCCGCAAGCTGATGACCCGAGCATCAACGATGTGCCCGAACCCGACGACATGCAACATGTCGGGGCCCTTGCTGAGGAAATCAATGGGCCTTGGGAATGCGACATGTTCGCAAAAATCGATGAAAACCGCACGGAAGACGACACGATTATTGATCTAATTGAGAATTCGCTCTTCTAAAGGCGATCTCTGCGGATGTCCACCTACATTTTTCGACTTATTCGGCCACCGATGTACCAGATTGGCTGAAGCAATGCTCGATATAACTTTAGATAAAACTGATTCTGCAGGAACTCCCGTAGAGGAAGAACTGATTCTCGCGGTATTTAACACGATAAAGTACAAATATGAACAGTTCTAATGCTTCTCAAGGTGGCTTTCTTAGCATGCTGGCCGAACATCTCGAAATATGTTGGCGAACATTGCGTCGATGTCTCCCAACCCACAGAAAATCGCAGAGGCGGCAAGCAGTCATCGAAATTAACGCAAATTGTATTGACATATGAACATGCGCTCATATAATTGGAAATTAGTTATATGAGCGCATGTTCATATGAAAGGATATTGCAATGAGCATCCGCGTTGATGAAACGAAACCCGACATCGAGGCCACCGAACCCGCGATCCCCACCACCTGCTCGCCCGAGGACCTTCCCGACGAGGAGCTTCTCTACGACCTCGCCGACCTGTTCAAGGTCTTCAGCGACACCACGCGCATCAAGATCCTCTATGCCCTCATGGGCCGCGAGCTCTGCGTGGCAGACATCGCCGAAGCGACCGAAACCTCGCAGTCCGCGGTGTCGCACCAGCTGCGCACACTCAAGCAGTCGCACCTGGTTAAATTCCGGCGCGACGGGCGCAATATCCTCTACTCGCTCGCCGACGACCACGTCTACACCATGCTCAACCAGGGCATGAGCCACATCTGCGAATAGCAGCCAACCACGGTACCAGCGCGGCCTGCACCCAAGCCGCAAATACAGGGAAAGGAACCCACCATGAAAAAGCAGTTTAAGCTCGATGAGATCGACTGCGCCAACTGTGCGCGCGAGCTTCAGGACGAGCTGGCCAAGCTCGAGGGCGTCAAATCCGTGTCCGTCAACTTTATGACCCAGAAGTTGACGCTCGAGGCCGATGACGCCGAGTTCGACGAGGTCCTCGACCGCGTTGTGGAGTTCACCGCCGACGCCGAGCCGGACTGCGAGATTATTCTCTAGCCCAGGTTTACGCCAACCTGCAAGGCCGCGCTTGCTGCGGCCTTTGCTCGCGAAATTATATGAGCGAATGTTCATACATTCAAATGGGAGGATACGAGTCATGGCCACCGCCGACCCCAAAAAGAAAAAGAAGAAGCGCAAGAAAAAAGAATCACTCGAGCATAAGCGCAACCGCATCCTGGTAGCGCTGGGCATTTTTGCCGTGGTGTACGCCCTCGATGAGTTCGGCACCCTTACCGCCGCATTCGGCACCCCGGGCGACATCTACGCCAGCTTTGTGCTGTTCCTCGTGCCGTTTTTGATTGCCGGCTACGACGTACTGCAAAAGGCATTCAATAACATCCGCCGCGGCAAGGCCTTCGACGAGAGCTTCCTCATGGCCGTCGCGACCATCGGCGCGTTTGCCATGGTGCTCTTCCCCGATACCGACCCGCACATGGCCGAAGGCGCCGCCGTCATGCTGTTCTACCAGGTCGGCGAGCTGTTTCAGGCGTACGCCGTGGGCAAGAGCCGCAAGTCGATCAGTGCCATGATGGACATCGCGCCCGACTACGCTAACGTCGAGCAGCCCGACGGCACACTCGAGCAGGTCTTCCCCGATGACATCGCCGTCGGCACCGTGATCGTGGTCAAGCCCGGTGAACGCGTGCCTATCGACGGCGTCATCGTCGAGGGCGAGACACAGCTCGATACCGCCGCCCTTACCGGAGAGTCGGTCCCCCGCCCGGCCAAAACTGGAGACGATATCATCAGCGGCTGCATCAACATGACGGGTCTCCTCCACGTGCGCACCACCAAGCCCTTTGGCGAGTCCACCGTCGCGCGCGTCCTGGAGCTCGTAGAAAACGCTAGTGAGAAGAAGGCACGCACCGAGAACTTCATCACGCGCTTCGCCCGCGTCTACACGCCCGCTGTCACCGGCGCGGCCGCGGTACTCGCGCTCGGCGGTGGCTTGGTCACCGGCGCCTGGTCCGACTGGATCCTGCGCGGCCTGACCTTCCTCGTCGTCAGTTGCCCATGCGCGCTCGTGATCAGCGTGCCGCTCAGCTTTTTTGGCGGCATCGGTGGCGCATCCAAGCTGGGCGTCCTCATCAAGGGCTCTAACTACCTCGAGACGCTCGCGGATGTGGACACCGTCGTCTTTGACAAGACCGGCACGCTCACCAACGGCACGTTTTCGGTCGTGGCGGTACACCCCGAGGCAGGCTATACCGAGCAGTCGCTGCTCGAAGTCGCGGCCCTTGCCGAGTCATTCTCCGACCATCCCATCGCGCAGTCGGTACGCACCGCCTTCCAGGGCGAGCTCGATCCCAAACGCGTAAGCGACTCCACCAATGACGCGGGCCATGGCGTGACGGCGATTATCGACGGCAAGCGCGTCATCGTCGGCAACGCAAAGATGCTTGCTGTGGCCGGTATCGAAGCGCCCAATTGCGAGATCGTCGGCACCATCCTCCACGTGCTGGTCGATGATACGTACGCCGGCCACATCGTAATTGCCGACACCATAAAGACCGATGCCGAGCAAACGATTCGCGACCTGCACGCCGCCGGCGTCAAGCGCACCGTCATGCTCACGGGCGACCGTGAGGAGGTTGCGGCGTCTGTAGCCAAGCAACTCGGTCTCGACGAGTTCCACGCGCAGCTGCTGCCGGGCGATAAGGTCGAGCGTGTCGAGGCGCTGCTTGCAGCAGAATCGGGCAAGGGCAAGCTCGCCTTTGTAGGCGACGGTATCAACGACGCACCCGTGCTTACCCGCGCAGACGTTGGCATCGCCATGGGCGCTATGGGCTCGGACGCCGCAATTGAGGCGGCGGACGTCGTGCTCATGGATGACAAGCCGTCCAACATCTCCCGCGCGATCCGCGTGGCGCGCAAGACCATGTCGATTGTTTGGCAGAACATCATCTTTGCGCTGGGCATTAAGTTGCTGATTCTGGTGCTTGCGGCACTGGGCATCGCCAACATGTGGCTTGCTGTGTTCGGCGACGTGGGCGTGGCGATTATCGCCATCCTGAATGCCATGCGCGCGATGGGTGTCAAGAACCTGTAGCGTTCGTGGGCTGTCCGGCCGGGACCGGGCTTGGTTTTGAAAACGTCCTCGCGCATGAGGCCCGTCTTTCCTGCTCCTGCGGAGCAACGGA
>CAJLAV010000016.1:0-23486 GCA_905204735.1 uncultured Collinsella sp.
GGATTCAACCCCACGGCCGCCACTGGTGCTGCGCCTGCCCCGGCACCTGCCCCTGTCTTGTAGATACCGACGGGCTCTGCCCATCATAGGCTTTTGCGCGGGTAGAATGCATGGATAACTTGAGGCTCACGCGCGACGGAAAGGAATCGTTGCATGGATCAGGACAAGACAACCGTGATGGGCGGCTACGGTTCCGCGCAGGCTGGCGATAGCGCCGATGCGACCCGCGTTGTTCCCAACCCCGGTTATACCGACCCCGCCGCGACGCAGCCTTCTGCCGAGCCCACCCGGGTTATGGGCTATGGCGACACGGCGCAGGATTCTTACGCTGCATCTTCGCAAGGCCCCTATGGCAACGCAGCTCCGGATCCGTTTGATTGCGCGCCGCAGGATTCTTATGCTGCCTCGACGCCGAATCCCTATGACAACCTGCCGCAGAATCCCATTCCGCAGCCTCAGCAGACGACGTATATGCCTCGCACGGCGCAGCCTCGCTACGAGTCGCGCGAGCCGTATCGCGAGTACCCCAAGTCGATTCCGCAATATGGCGAGGACGAGGAGAAGAGGCCGTCGCGTTCGTCGAGCGCGATCAAGAAGATCCTCATCGTACTGGCGATCTTCTTTGCGCTGTCGGTTGTGTTTGCCATCGTGTCGGGCATGCTCAACAAGCGAGGGAGTTCAACGGCCGATGCCACTGCCGAGCAAACCGAGCCCGCCTCGTCTAGCACCGTTGATTTGAGCGATATCCCGGGGCAGTACTGGTCCAACGCCAAGAAGATCCTCAAGTCGCGCGGCGCCGATCTTTCGAATGCCGTGGTCCTGACTGATGATGGCTCAACGACCGTCGTCGATGCCAACTGGGTCGTTACTTCTGCCTACTATAACGACAGCGGCAACCTCGAAATTCAACTCACGCACAAGAACAGCTCGGGCAACTCGTCCGGCGGCCAAAGCGGTACCGATAGCTCGAGCTCCAATACGCTGGAGGACTTGAGCAACAAGGCACAGGAGTTGGGAGACAAGGCGCAAGAGCTGGGCGACACGGCACAAAACCTGGGCGATACCGCGCAGAACTTGGGCGGCATGGCGACGGATGCCTGGAACGCCCTGCAAAACGGCATCTCGGGCGCGCAGGGAAACTAGCGGACGAGCGGAGCGGGGCTAAAGCTGTTCGGCCGGACGCTCGGGCGAACTAAAGCCCGAATCAAACGTGACGACGCACGAGACGTCGGGCCGGCGCTCGTGCACGATGCGCGTGACGAGCTCCAGCAGTTCCTCGTCGGATATGTCAAAGCCGTCGGGACGCACCAGGTCAAACGAAACGAACCCGTCGTGCTCGTGCAGGTCGTGGATGGAGAGCGCGGGATCGATCTGCATGACGCCGCGCTTGACCCAGCCGCGCAGGTCGTCGCCGGTGGTGGCGATGGGGTCGCAGTGCAGCGTGATGCCGATGCCCATCTGGCGCTTGATGTCGTGCTCGATGGTGTCCAGGATCTCGTGGTGTTCAAACGCGTCGCCCTCGCCGGGCATCTCTACGTGGGCGCTGGCAAACTGACGGCCGGGGCCGTAGTCGTGCACCATGAGGTCGTGCGTACCCAAGACCTGCGGATAGGACATGATCTTGTCGCGGATTGCCTGGACGAGCTTGGGGTCGGGCGCTTGCCCCAGCAACGGGCTGATGGCGTCGCGCACTAGGCCCATGCCGCTGATGCAGATGAAGATGCCCACACCCAGGCCTGCCCAGCCATCGAGGTCAAAGCCTGTCGTCTGCGAAATAAGCGCCGCCACCAAGACCGAGCCCGAGGTGATGACGTCGTTTTTGGAGTCCTGTGCCGTGGCGATGAGCGTCTCCGAGTCGATGCGATCGCCCAGCGTGCGGTTGAACGCTGCCATCCAGAGCTTAACGAGCATGGACAAGACGAGGGCGGCTAAGGAGAGCACCGAATATGCAGTGGGGGAAGGCTTGATGATCTTAGTGACCGACTCGAGGATCAGATTGATGCCGACGGCGCAAACCAGGACGGCGACGAACAGGCCGGCTAGGTACTCATAGCGACCGTGGCCATAGGGGTGGCCTTCGTCTGCCGGGCGGCTGGCAAGGCGGAACCCGAGCAGACTCACGATGTTGCTCGAGGCATCGGAGAGGTTGTTGAAAGCGTCGGCGATGAGGGAGACGGAGCCGGCGAGCAGGCCCGCGATGCCCTTGGCCAAGCACAGGGTGATGTTGAGGCCAATGCAGACGAGGCTTGCGGAAAAGCCCGCGTTGGTGCGGCAAGATGCATCGACCGGCTCGCTCTCGCTGCCGGGAACAAGCGTATGTACCAGCCGATTTACAAATAGCATAGCGGTCGTCCTCACAATCATGTTTAAGGGGATAGTGTAGCTCGCGCGGGGGCGCCGTGCACCGATGCTCAGAAAATGCAGCAATAGTCTGCCGGTGCTAACGAGCGAGCCTTCTCGTCTGCCTGGGTGGTCCATTTTGGGCCACATGGGTATGGGCATGTGCCTGTTTGCTCGACATACTTAATGTCGACAGCCCCTGTGCAAAGGAGGACGTTTCCATGGACGAGATGTTTGCCATTAAATGTCAAAACTGCGGCGGCCCTATGTACTCGCACCAAGCTAAGCGCAGCTTTGAGTGCGCTTATTGCGGTGCGGTCATTCCGTGGCAGGCGGACGCCGGAGAGCCCAAGAGCGCTTTGGGCATTCGCCATACGCCGTTGACGGTAGTGGATGGACTGCTCAAGCTCACGCATGTGTCGCAACTCGAGCGCCCGGAGGACCCGGACTGGTATTTCTTCAATTCGCACTGGCGCAATCAGTCGGTCCTGGAACATCTGCTGTGGGAGGACCGCGGCACGGCGCAGGAGTTCCAAGAAGCGACGCACGTGAGCATTCCTTGTCCCTTCTGCGGAGCGTCCTTTGAGGGCGAGTCAACGCAGCGTGTGTTTGAGTGCCCGTCCTGCGGCAACAAGATCGGCATTGCCGACCTGCTCAAGCCCGGTACCTTCAGCAAGCGTCTGACCATGGGCGTGGGTGCAGAGTATGTGCCGGAGCAGGGTATTCCCTGCGAAATCTCGCCGCAGCAGGCACGTGCCAACGCGCTGCAGCTGGTGCGCCAGTATCCGGATGCCTTTGCCGGGCACGACGTGGAAGACGCGATCCAAAACGACATGATGCTCTTCTATTTCCCCATGGCGCTGGCGGACTTGCGCATGATGGCGAGCTTCCCGGGCAAGGGCCTGAGCAAGGAGGCCTTGGTGTACTACGAGGTGCTCGACTGGGCATACCCCAGGGCAAACTACCTGGACGTTCGCCTCATGGGCATTTTGGAGCCGTGGGACTTTGCCAAGGTCGGTCCGTTCGATCCCGCCATGCAGGAAGGTGACTTTCACGTTGTCTCAGTCGATGCGTCTACCAAGGACCAGGTGGTCATTGATAAGTTGGCGCTCGACGTTGCGGGCAACGACGCCGAGGCTGTACTGGGGCTCAATAAAAAGAGCATTCGCATGTGGGCGCGCAAGGCCCGCAAACATAAGGACGGCCTGGTGATGGTGCCGGTCTACTTTGTCGATCGTCCGGCGACAGACGGCCGCGATGGCGAGCAGGTGCGCATTGCCGTAAACGGCCAGACGGGCCGCGCGGCCGCGGTGGTGTTTAGCGACAAGCGCGAAACGCATATCGTGGCGCCGCTCAGCCCGAGCCTGCATCTGTCCGGTGAGAGCACCGTGCACGCCACGCCCGTCGAGGTCAAATACGTTAAATCGCCCTTCCTGTACCAGATCGTGCGCCGTGGAGGCGGCGAGCAACCGCGCCAGGTTGCAGCCGCCGTCGAGGGTTCCTACCGAGAGGAGAAGCCCAAACGCCGCGGTCTGCTGGGTGCGCTATTTGGGAAGTAGGGGAGTAGCACCGGTTGTTGCCGTAAGGTGATGGCCGGGGGTGCGGGGCAGCTCTCAGGAGTGCGGGCTGCCGTCTGATTGTTTGAGGGTGCCAGATGTAAATAAACAGTGGAGCGGCTGCAAAAGAGCCTCCTCACTGGGTAAAATCAGGTTGTGCCGCGGAACCCGCTCCTCAGCTAGTCACACTTCGGAAGCGCGGGCAACGCAGGTATTATCGTCTAAAGGGCCGGCTGCAACCGGCCCTTTTCTGTGGCAGCCAATGGACCCACATCAGACGAAGGCCGCGTCTTTGCCTGTCAGGTCACGCTCGCCAGCCACGGCTAGAATGTCGTTGCCGGCGTCCATGACCGGTATTGTTTCGTAGCGTGCGTCGCAACCGCGAGTGCGCCTGCGACGGCTGCGGTGGCTTCGGTCGCAACGTGCTGCTACCCTTGCGTTTCGCCATTAGTCGCTTCGTTGATGGCGCGGTACTCGGCACTCAGCTCGCGCGCCAGCTCTTCCTTGCTTGGAAGATACGGCAGGTATTTGGCGGTAAACACTTGGTCGTTGTCTTCGGGCAGCGTGTACTCGACGATCGAATCGCTTTTGTCCGCGCAGAGCACGATGCCTATGGGCGGATTGTCGCCTTCGTTCATGAGCTCACGCGTGTAGTAGTTCACATACATTTGCATCTGGCCCAGGTCCTGATGCGTAAGGTCATCGGTCTTAAGGTCGATGAGCACGAAGCAGCGCATCAGATAGTTGTAAAAAACAAGGTCAATATAGAAATGGCGTCCATCAAAGGTGATGCGCTTTTGGCGCGCCTCGAAAGCGAAGCCACGGCCAAGCTCCAGCAGGAACTTCTGAAGATGCGTGATGAGCGCCTGCTCTAGATCGCTCTCGCGAAACGTAGCATCGTCCGAGAAACCTAAAAACTCCAGTACATATGGGTCGCGGATGATATCCTCGGGGCGACGAGCCGGGGCGCTCTCTTGGATTTCCTGGGTGACGGCCTCTTTGTCCTTGCTGGCAAGTAGGCGCTCGCGGAACATGGTGTTGATCTGGCGTTCGAGCTGACGCGTGCTCCAGCGAGAATCGGCGCATTCGTTCATGTACCAGGTGCGAGCTTCGGGGTCAGGAATGCGTATTAACCTGCGGTAATGTGTCCAGCTCAATTCGGGACGCAGTGAGTCCCGAATTGGAAATGCAAGATAGAACTGACGCATTTTGCGCAGCTCTCTTGCTTCAAAACTTTTACCAAAATCCTTGGTAAGTCTGATTGCGAGGGCCTTGAGCAGCGCCTCTCCATACTTGGCGCGCCCCTCTCCGCCCTGTTCATCAACAATACTCTTGCCGATCTCCCAATATGCCTCAACCATCGCAAAGTTAACGGCGGTATAGGCCTTGTCGCGAGCGGCGTTGAGAATCGAGGAGACCTGCTTGTAAAAACCTTCGGGCACGATTGCCGATTCTCCACGGTTTACCAGTTCGCCCATCACTGTCGCCCCACTTTCCTTTTGTGGAATGCGTCTTTATCGCATTTAGTTTAAAGCCTCGCGCGGACACGAATTGCTGTGCTGTCTGACATCTTCGCATGGGGCCTTGCGGTGACTAAAATGTGACCATAGAGGCAGTTTTAGCGAATCCCACGGGAGTGACGCGTATGGACAATAACACGCTGCTATTCCAGGACAAAGGTTCGGGTAGGTATAAAGACGTCAAGATCTACCCCAACCGTATTGAGGTGCTCAAGAAGGGCACTTTTGGTGGCAAGCACACCGAGATTGTCTATCTTAAGGACATTACGGGGGTCAACAGGATCAAGGGCCGCGATGTTTTTCTGCGTAACAGGCTGTTGACTGCTTGTGTTTTTAGCCTGAGCAGCCGTGCGAAGGCCCAGGAGTTTGTTAACGCGCTGAACATGGTGATGTAGCCTATGGCGGCGTTTGGGCCAAGGTAAAAATCGGGGGCACAGAACGGTGTCCTGCGCCCCCCATTGAGTCGATGTGTCTAAAAGGCCGGCTTGCCTATTCGCTACCGTCCCCAGCGTTTTCGCGGTCGTTGGCAAGCATTGCCGCGCCGGCGACCGTTGTCGCTACGGCGGCGGCAGCGAGCCCGGCGGCAATGCCGGAGCCGTCGCCCGTGTCGGCGAGTTTTCCGCCCGAGTTCTTGCCCTTGTTGCCCTTACCGTTCTTATCAGCGCTGCCTGCGTTGGAACCCGTGCCACCGTCGGTGCCGGCGCCGGCGCCGCCTGCACTGTCCGAGGCCGCTACGGTAAAGCTTGCGGCTCCGTCGCTGGCGAGCGTGTAGTTCTGCGCCGCGTCGCCCAAGAGACCGTTCACGCGCACCCAGTACGTTCCTGCGGCAAATGTTTCGCCCTCGGCCATTGCCGTGCCCGGAGCGCCGTTCGCGTCGTGCACAAACTCGAGCTGGGCCGTGCAGGCATCGGTTTCGAGCTTGCCCTCGAGTGATGCCGCAATCTTGGCGCGCACGTCTTCGTCGGCCTTAAGGCCTTCGAGTCCCTCAAAATGGGGCGTCAGCGCGCGTGGATCGATATCGATGGGCACAGAGCCCTGCAGCCCCGTAACGGTCTCGTTGCCCAGGGCGTCGACATCCACGTATTCAATGGCAAACGCATGGCCCGAAGCTGTCGCGTTGAGCTCGTTGCTGCTGTCGGCAAGGCGGAAATGACCCTCGCCAACGGTCTTGCCATCCTGGAATGAGGCATCGCTCAGCGAGTCGCCGTACGTCATGCGCATGCGGGTCGGGAGATAGTACGGGAGATAGTACGAAGCCGTCTGCTTGTGCTCCGTATCGTAATTGCGCTGATAGATGCTCCGGGCCAGCGCCGCATCAACAAAGTCGGATGCGATGATGCCAATGTGCTTGAGGTAATCTGACTTTGTATCCTCGATGCCGCTGGGATTGATGTACGGGCTCTTATACAGATGCTCGTTGACTACTCGTGCCGAGGTAAAAGGATTGCCTCCGTGCGACAAGCCCGTGCAGCTGGTGTAGTTGATAGACCAGCAACGCTCCAGGACTTTCTCCTTGGCCCCGTTATCGTCCTCGACATCTACCTCGTTGCGCGTGCGCCCGGACGTTTCCTTCAGCGCATTATCGACCCAGTTGAGCTTGTCGGTTCCCGTGAGTTTGTACTTGTCCTGGGCGTATACCTTGGTGCAATAGGGCTCTTTGTCGCCTGTTTCCCCCGCGGCTTCAAAGCCCCGCGCGTCTTGGACGAGACACATAGTGGCGCTGTCGGAGTGAGCCTTGATCTTGTCATCCCATTCGGTGAGGTCGAGTCCCCACGTGTGGCCGCTTACGCTGTCGCCGGCGAGTCCAAATCGACGTAGCAGGACGATTTTTCCGCGCACCTCGCCCAGTGTGGGAACGCGGCTCGACGTATAGAACAGTTTGGGGTTATCGGCCATAACCTTGGCGAAGGCCGTCGTTATGCTTTCATCGGTAGCCTCATCGTTGCCGCGCGATGCGAGCATGATGAGCGCTTCTGACGGGTTTTCGTTCAAAAACGTTTTGAAGTACCCGATGACATCGGAGAGATGCAGATAGTTCCCGTCTTTTTTGAGTAGGTAGAAAATCCCGTGGTCGATGCCGGGGTCATCGCCCTTTCCGAGCCGGATATCAAAATAGCGAATGCCTTCGAGCAACTGCGTGGGAATGTAATCCTGCTGGCATTTTACTTGCGAGGATTGGGGCTCAGTGTCGTTGTCCACGCTACAGGTGCCCGAATCGTGCGTACCCGGGATGCTCAGCTCGTCGAGGAACTTGTTGTCGTCGACGTATTTCATCCAACATGGCCCATCGACGTAGCTGCTGTACGTGATCCAGTCGAGGCTGCTAACCGTGGCATCGTTCTTTTTCATGTCGTAACCGATAAGTTCGAGCTCCCACGGAATGCTCTTACTCTTATGGCAGATCTTATTGTTGTCCTGGTCTTCGCCGTTCGATTCTATTGTCAGGTACTTAATGTCTTTTTTCTCGGTTTCTTTCTCGACCGTGCGGTCTCGGATGATATAGGTTCCGTTTGATTGACGCTCGAACGCAAAAGAGCGACTGGGCTTGCCGTCATGCTCGCCACTCCATACGTGGATGACCTTTCCGTCTTTGTCCGAGTCGCCATCGACCGACCAAATGCTGTAGCCCGTCTTTTTATGCTCTTCGAAATTTAGCAAGGTGCGGATAGCATACCAGTTTGTATCGTCATTCTTGGTCGTTACGTTCTCAAGGATGAGCTTGCTGGACGTGCCGTCATTAAACAGATGGCAGACGTTGCCGATGACGTTGCCGTCTTCGTTGACGCTCGCGGTGCGAAAATAGCCCGCGGGGCGAAGGCGAATGACGAAATTGTCGAGGCTGACCGACGCTGTGGCAGCGTCGTCTGCAAATGCCGCTCGTGGGCAAATGCCCAATGCCGCGGTTTCGGGCAGGCTTGCAAGTGGCGACAACGCCGCGAGTCCAAGGCCCAACGTAAATGCTCGGCGGCTGATGGCGTGGTGTTCGGTCATAACTTCTCCATTCGTAGAGTGCGGTTATGCGATAGTTTTGGTCACTATACTGCTCAGATGTTTAAAGATGCTGGTTTAATTGTCTGCGCGGCGCAATAAATCGGCGGGCGGACGTGTTGGGGTGTTTGTCGTTTTCGTACTGTTGCTACATTTGGATCGGTTCCGGCGTCCGGCATCCTCGCGTTCGTTGGCTACCGGCATAAGAAAGGGAGGGTCGGTTTACCGGCCCTCCCTGGGTACGAAGCGCTGGGGTACCGCCGCTTGTTAGCACTGCGCCCGTGTTTCCCGCTGCGCTCGCCAGTCGCTTAACGCTTGATCTCGATATCGTCGAGCTTGACGTCCATGGCCTCGGTCTTGGCCTCGGCGATGTCGTCGGCAAACTCCAGAGACTTCATCATGGTCTCGACGGCGTCCTTGTGTTCCTCGACGTTGTCGATACGCACATACACGCTGCCACCGTCAACGTCGGTGAAGCACTCGGTCGTCACGCCGCCCGAGTGCGTAAAGTAGGCGCTGCGCCAGGTCTTGCCGTTGTACTTAACGGGATCGCTCTCGGTCCATCCGGAGTTGGCCTTCCACTTTGCCTCGTAGTCGAACAGTTCATCGGCGTTCTTGTCAGGATCGAAGACGGGGATGAAGCGGTCACTGGCATGCTCGCTCTCGGTGAACTTAAACTGGGCCCTGTCGGCGGTATCGCCTGCAACGTCCGTGATTTCGACGCCCTCGGGCACCTCGACTTTAAACCAAATGAAGTCAGTCCTCATATCCACGGCTGGCTTTTCCGCTCCACCGCCACCGCCTCCGCCGCTGCCGGTAGCGCCGCCGCTGCCACCGCAGCCCACCAGGGCAACTGCGGCAAAGAGGCTTATGCAGAGGGTGAGAATCGCAAAGGCCTTCTTTTTCATGGTCGTGTCCTCCTCGATCTGTAACCGCCCACGGATTACCTGCCTTTACTGTACGCGTGGACGGCTCGCTAGGGTGGGCCATGTGTCCCATTCTGAGGGCCGGATTTGCGCCGTTAAGTGGCAATATGTTCGGGCGCAAAAGAGGGGAGGGCTGGTGCTGTCGGCCCTCCCCGGGTTGGGCGCCCGTTGTTTTAATGGGGCGCATGTGCGCGGGTGCGCGTAGGCGCGTGCGGGTGTCCCGTTACTTGATCTCGATGCTCGAAATCTCGACTTCGCGTGCCTCGGAAACTGCCTCTTCCATGTCATCGGGGAACTCGATGGAGTTGAGGAGTGCCTCGGCTTCTTTCTTGTGCTGGTCGAAGTTCGAGATGAGGACGTAGACGCTTCCCGGCTCAACATCGGTAAAAAGCATGGTTGAGATGCCGCTGTTGTCCTCGTATGTTCCGACGAGCCACGTCCTGCCGTTATACTCGACGGACCCGCCATCCTTCCACTGGAACGTATCCCCCTTCTTTTCCGCCTGGTCGGCGTGGGATTCCTCGGCCGTCAGCGCTTTTTTCCAAACGGGGATAAAGCGATCGGCCGAGGCGTTCTCGTCTTCGGGGAAGGTGAGCTGGACCCTGTCGGCATTCTTGCCGGCAGAGTCGCTTACGCCGACGCCCTCGGGCATCTCGACCTTAAACCAGATGTAGTCGGTCTTCTTGGCGACGGGGGCCTTTTCCTTGCTCTCGCTCTTGGGGGCGCTGCCGCCGCCCGATGCGCTCCCGCCGCAGCCCACAAGGGCGAGCGCGGCAAAGAGGGCGATGCAAAGGGAAAGGATTGATAGGGTCTTTTTCATCATGGTGGCGTCCTCCTTGTCTGCCAGGGACATCGTGTGCCGCGGATCGCTGGGGCGGCGGTTACGCATGCGCATGATGTCTTTGTTTACTGTGCGGTTATTCTTCCATTCGTCGTCCGGTGCCGTGATGAGCTTGCCCCAACATAGGGCTCCTTACCTATATGTATGCCCCAGTTGCCGCTGCCCGGAAGTCTCGAAAGGTGGGCCATGTGTTCCATGTTTGCGGTGCCGACGCCTATCGTTCGTCATAGAAATCCGCGATGGCCAGGTGCGCTGACGCTTATGTACTTATGGGCTAGACTTAGCACCATTATGTGATCGATGCGGTCGGTCGGCGGTTTCCACCCGACCGATGTATATGACTTGAAGGTGCATGCGTATGAGCCAAGAGATGATGGACAAGACCTGCCGCGGGTTTGCCGAGGCGCTTGCCGCGCGCGAGCCGGTTCCCGGCGGTGGCAGCGCGAGCGCCTTTGTGGGCGCGCTGGGCGCCTCGCTGTGCGGAATGGTTGCCCGCTACGGTGCGACTAATCCCGCGCTTGCTGATCGTGCGGATGACCTGACGCGCGCGTTTGCCCAGGCTGATGAGCTGGCCCAGGAGCTTGTCGAGTTGGTTTCCGAGGACGTTCGTGCCTACAGGCGGGTGTCCGCGGCGTACGGTATTCCGCGTGACGATCCGGCTCGAGCGACCGCGATTCAGGATGCGCTGCATGTGGCCGCTATGCCGCCGTATCGCATTATGGATGCCTGCGGGCGTGCGCTGGCGCTGCTCGAGGACATGGCCGACAAGGGTTCGCGTCAGCTGCTGTCCGATGTGGCGTGCGGCGCCGTGTTCTGCCGTGCCGCTATGCAGGGCGCGAGCTTGACGCTCTTTGCGAACACCACGTCTATGAAAGATCGCGTTCGTGCCGAGGAGCTCGAGACGGCGTGTGATGAGCTGCTCGACACATGGTTGCCGCGCGCCGATGCGCTGGCGCGCCGCGCCGCCGACGCTGCAAGGAAGAGAGGATAGCCATGGCTGAGCTACTGAAGGGTGCTCCTGTTGCTCGCGCGCTGACCGAGGAACTTGCTGTTCGCTGTGCCGCCTTGCGTGAGCGCGGCGTTGTGCCGACGCTCGCCATCGTTCGCGTGGGCGAGCGCGAGGACGACCTGTCCTACGAGCGCGGTGCCCTCAAGCGCTGCGAGAAGGTTGGCATTGAGGCTCGCCGCGTTTTGCTTCCCGCCGATGTTTCGCAGGATGAACTGCTGGCGGCTATTAAGGACATCAATGCCAACCCCGCTGTTCATGGCTGCCTAGTGTTTCGCCCGCTGCCCGCTGGACTTGACGAGGATGCGGCTGCCGCGGCGCTCGATCCCGCCAAGGATGTTGACTCCATGACGCCGGCCTCGCTGCTTACCACGCTTTCGGGTCGTGGCGAGGGCTTTGCTCCCTGCACGGCCGAGGCCGTGTTGGCGTTGCTGGACCATTACAGTGTTGAGCTGGATGGGGCCAAGGTTGCGGTCGTCGGTCGGTCTCTGGTGATTGGTCGTCCCGTTGCCGCCATGCTTACGGCTCGCAATGCCACGGTGACGACGTGCCATACGCATACACGCGATCTTGCTGCCGAGTGCTGTTCTGCCGATATCGTTGTTGCGGCCGTTGGACGCGCGAGCACGATTGGCGCGGATGCCGTTCGCGAGGGCCAGACGATCATCGATGTTGGCATTAACTGGGACGAGGCCGCTGGCAAGCTGGTCGGGGACATCGATTTTGATGCTGCGGAGCCGGTCGTTAACGCCATCACGCCCGTGCCGGGCGGCGTGGGGGCTGTGACCACCGCGATTCTCGCCAAACACGTGATTGAGGCGGCGGAGCGCGCATCGAAATAGGCGTTTTGAGCTGTTTGAGGGGGTTAGCTATATACCACGTGGTCAAACAATGCCAAATATGAGTACTGTTGCCAAGATAGTCACATATGTCTTACGTCTTTTTGGCTTCCTAACGGTATCCATTATCGTTAGGAAGCCTATTTTATTGAACTTATGGGGAATAACGTTGTCTTGCTTTTGGGCAAATGGGGATTTTCGGCACTCGTTACAGGGAAATTTGCTGCCACTAAATTGGTGACAGTACTCATATTTGGCATTTTTTGACCACGGGGGCTGCCGAGGCCGTGGTTTCGCCCTTTTTGCGCCGAAGCGATACACTGTTATCGTTTGATTTCTTCGCTCAAGGAGGATGCGCATGCCGTGCACAACGATTTTGGTTGGTAAGAACGCGAGCTACGACGGGTCGACGCTGGTCGCCCGCAACGAGGACTCGTCCAACGGGGTGTTTGAGCCCAAGCGCATGCGCGTGGTGCATCCCGACGAGCAGCCGCGTGTCTACACGAGCGTCCTGAGCCACCTGACCGTTGAGTTGCCCGACAATCCCATGCGCTACACGAGCGTCCCCGACGTCGTTCCCGGTCACGGTATCTGGGCCGAGGCCGGATTCAACGAGCTCAATGTTGGCATGTCCGCAACCGAGACGCTCACCACCAACGAGCGCGTCCGCGGTGCCGATCCGCTCGTGGACTATGTGCCCGCCAAGGGCAACGAGGGCGAGGACGGATATGTTCCGGCACAGTCCGGTGGCTTGGGCGAGGAGGACATGGTGACCCTGGTGCTGCCGTATGCCAAGTCCGCCCGCGACGGCGTGCGTATCTTGGGCGACCTGCTCGAGCGCTACGGCACCTACGAGAACAACGGTATCGCCTTTAGCGACGTGGACGAGATCTGGTGGCTCGAGACCATCGGCGGCCACCACTGGATTGCCAAGCGCGTGCCTGACGACGCCTATGTGACCATGCCCAACCAGCTGGGTATCGACAGCTTTGACCTGGATGACGCCGAGGGCGCCCAGACCGACCACATGTGCTCGGCCGACCTGCGCTCCTGGATGGCCGAGTGGCATCTGGACCTGACGCTGGGCGTCGAGGGCGACGGTCCGGCGACGGTCTTTAACCCGCGCGAGGCCTTTGGCTCGCACAGCGACAGCGACCATGTCTACAACACGCCGCGCGCGTGGTACATGCAGCGCTGCCTCAACCCCAGCGACGTGTGGGATGGTCCCGAGGCCGACTACACGCCCGAGAGCGACGATATCCCCTGGAGCCGCGTGCCCGAGCGCAAGGTGACCATCGAGGATATCAAGTACGTGCTTTCGAGCCACTACCAGGGTACGGAGTACGACTGCTACGGCAGCAAGGGCACGCCCGCCACGCGCGGCGCCTATCGTCCCATCGGCATCAACCGCAACAGCCAGCTTGCCGTGCTGCAGCTGCGCCCCTATGCGCAGCCGGCGTATCGCGCCGTGCAGTGGATGGCGTTTGGCTCTAACTCGTTTAACGCGCTCGTGCCGCTGTACGCCAATGTCGAGACCATGCCCGAGTACTACGCCGACACGCAGGCTCGCGTGACGTCCGAGAATTTCTATTGGGCAAATCGCCTGATCGGTGCCTTGGCCGATGTTCGCTTCCACGAGTGCGGTCGCGCGGTCGAGGACTATCAGGAGAAGGTCGGCGGCATGGGCCACAAGCAGATTCACGACGTTGACGCTGTCGTAGCCGCGCTGCCCGAGGCCGAGGTGCCTGCCGAGCTCGCCCGTGCTAACGAGGCCTTTGCCGAGCTTGTGCGCGTGGAAACCGATGCTCTGTTGGGCAAGGTGCTCTACACCACGAGCTGTGCCATGAAGAACTCCTTCGCGATGAACGACAACGTAAGGTAAAGACGGCCTTGCGGCGAACGAGCGGGACAAACGCCGTCAAAGGCTTTGCCCCGCTCGATTTCTATCCCGGCGATAAAACGATTTTGTGTCGTTCACCCAATCTTGGGTACAAGAATGCCAATGCAGTTGTTCATGATTGGAGCCAACCATGGTTATGAAATTCGATCAGCTTGTTAACGGTGCCATCAACGTGGGCTTCGGTGCCGCCGCCGTTGCCGTCGAGGGCGGCAAGAAGGTCCTCGACGACCTCAATACCAAGGGTGAGCAGGTGCGCAAGGACGCCGGCACTCCCGATATCGCCCGCAGCGTGTCCGACATGTTCGAGCAGGCCGGCGGCACCATCTCCGACCTGACCGAGCGCCTGGGCATGCAGGGCGAGACTGCGGCACAGCGCGTGCTCGACGAGCTCATCCTGGCCCGCGTCCGCGTTATGACCGCCCCCGAGCGCACGGCCTTCCTGGCCCATGTACGCGACATCGTCGATTCGGTCGAGGACAACGTGACCTCGGTGCCCGTCGAGTCCGTTGAGCCCGACGATGCAGAGGACACCGAAGAGGCCGAGTAGCAGCGCAGATGGCAGATTCCACCACCGATTACAACAATCTAGATCCCTTGGGTGACGAGGCGGCGGTTGTCGACGAGGTCGATGCCGCCGTCTCGGGTGCTCGCAAGAAGCCGCGCGCTGTCGATATGGTGCCCGAGGAGCCCGACGCGATGGCGCCGGACGAGGAATATCAGCTCACACCGGCAGGTCGCCGCGAACGCATTGGGCAGATCGTTCGCCTGATCAAAAAGTATCGCGTGTGGGACAACCTCACGCCGGTGCGCCTGCGCCGCCTGCTCGAAGAGCTCGGCCCCATGTTCGTTAAGATGGGGCAGATTCTGGCCAACCGCTCCGAGATTTTGCCGCAGCGTTTTTGCGACGAGCTCCGTCGCCTGCGCTCCGACGTAGAGCCGGTGCCGTATGAGGTAGTGCTCCGCTGTCTGGAAGAGGAGTACGGCCAGCGCCTGGGGCAGATGTTCGACGCGATCGACCCCAACCCGCTCGGTAGCGCATCGCTCGCGCAGGTGCACCGCGCCCGTCTGGTGACCGGCGAGGACGTGGCCGTTAAGGTACAGCGCCCCGGCGCGCAACAGGTCATGGCACAGGACATCGACATCATCCGTTCGGTGGTGCGCATCGTTTCCAAGTTCGTCAACACCGACCAGTTTGTTGACCTGCACGGCGTGGTCGAGGAGCTGTGGACCTCGTTTCGCGAGGAGACCAACTTTTTGGCCGAGGCAAAAAACCTCAACGATTTCTATGACTTCCATAAGAGCGTGCATGGTGTGTCGTGCCCCAAGTCCTACCTGGACCTTTGCACCGAGCACGTGGTGGTCATGGACTACATCGACGGCATCTCGATTGCCGATCCCGAGCGCCTGGTGGCCGAGGGCTATGACCTGGAAAAGATCGGCTCGGCGATTGTCGAGGACTATTCGACGCAGGTGCTCGACGACGGCTTTTTCCATGCCGACCCGCATGCGGGAAACATCATCCTCAAGGACGGCATCGTCTACTTTATCGACCTGGGCATGGTCGGGCGCATGTCGAGTCACGACCGCGGTATCGTCAAGGACATGATCTTTGCCGTGGCCGAGGGCGACGTGCCCAAGCTCAAGGATTCGCTCATGCGCTTTGCCGTGACGCGCGGCGACTCGGCCGAGCTCGACCATTCGGCCTTTTTGTCCGACTTGGACTTTATCGTCGCCGACTTTGCGGGGCTCGATCTTAAGGATCTTGATATCGGCGAGTTTTTGACCTCGCTGCTAAACCTGGCGCGCAAAAACGACGTTGAGCTGCCGAGCGTGGTGACGATGTTCGCGCGCGGCATGGTGACACTCGAGGGCCTGTTGACCGAGTACATGCCCAACGTCAACATGATCCAGATCATCCAGACGCACATCAAAAACGAAAAAAGCACCTATGCGCGTGTGCGCGATATGGGACGCGATCTTGCCGCGAGCAGCTATCGCGCGGCAAAAGGCTCGCTCGAGGCGGCCGAGTATCTGGGCTTGGCTTCGCGCATGCTTACGCGCGGCCAGCTTAAGGTGAACACGCAGATCATGAGCAGCGATAAGGCGCTGCGACAGCTGGGTGGAATTATCGACCGTATGTCGATGGCAATTGTGATTGCTGGCCTGTTTATCGGTTCGTCGGTGGTGTACTACGCGCGCATCGAGCCGGTTGTGTTTGGTATCCCGGTCATTGGCTTTATGGGCTACGTCAGCGCACTGGTGCTGGCGCTTATGCTGGGCCGCAATATCTGGCTCAACAGTCACGGCGGCAAGCACTAGAGGCCGCGACCGTCACCGCATTTTCCTATCGCAAACAATAGCTTTTACCTTGGGCTTCGCCTGCGTGCGAGGCCCTTTTGCGTGATACCATTTTGACGGTAATAATCGATGGCCTAGATGGTGGTGCGGAGACGCACGAATGCGCGGTTTACCTGCGCGTTTGGGAGAATTGGGGTGCAAGTCCCCGGCTGTACCAGTAACCGTAATTCCTCTTGGCTCGGGATGTTCGCGTCGCAGATCGGACGACGTGCCCGAGTCGTTAAGGTTAAGTCGGATCGCCTCCCATCTTGCATGCGGCTGCGGCGTATGCCGCCGGTGTGCATAGGGCTCTGGAGGGAAGGGGGACCCCGATGGGGGAACTCGAGCGCAACATGCGCGATGACGTGGGGCAGCCTCAAGGCAACGCTCCAAGTACAGACAATGGGAGACAAATGGATATGTTTGTGGACGAGCGCCAGCGCGTCTCGCATCGCCGTGGCGCAATTGCGCGCGGCGTAGCCAAGCGCGGCCTGGTGGCATTCCTGGCCTTCGCGATGGCCTTTGGCACCACGCCGGCTCAGCTGTGGGCCGAGGGCGCCGAGGGCATTGCCGAGGCTGTGGCTCAGGCTGCGACGCCGGGCGAGGACGCAGCGCTTGCGGGCGGTGCCGCTGAGCAGAGCGGCGCCGAGGTTTCGGATTCTGGGAGCGCGCCTGCAGCTAGTGCCGCCGCAACAAAGGCAGCAACTGGCGACGAAGGCTCGGCGACGGGGGAGAGCCCTGTCGCGAGCGAGCAGTCTTCAGCGGCATCCGCTGGCCAAGCAGGATCTGCCGCCGCGGCTGCCGTTCAGACAGAGAACCCGACAGAAACCGGCGATGTCGCCAAGAAGCAAGTCGAGGTCTCGTTCTCGATTATCGGCACCGATGCCGACGGCAAGGCTCAGACCTGGGTGGCACCTACGCAGCTCAAGCTCGACGAGGGCGCGACGGCTGCGGATGCCTTCGTTAAGCTGCAGCAGAAGACGGGCTTTAAAGCGGATTACGAACCGAACACGGCATACGGCTTCTACCTCAAAAGCATCACGTCCCCGACAGATGGCCGCACGCTTGCCTACGATCCGACGACTAATGCCTTCTGGCAGCTGTTCATCAACGGCAAGTCGAGCGACTACACGGCAGACAATGTCACCATTCATGCTGGCGATACCGTTACGTGGTTCTACGGTGGCTGGGGCGACAAGTTGCCGTCCGATTCCGTCCATGCTTCCGTTCAGGTCCTTGGTAAGGACAAGGACGGCAAGCAGCAGGTTTGGGCTTCGACGGGCCAGACGAGTCTCAAGGCGGGCTCTACTGCCAAGGATCTCCTTGAGCAGACCGGTCTTGAGCTCGTTGCTAGTGAAGAGTCTTGGGGCTGGTTCCTCAACGGCATTACTTCGCCGTTCGATGGTAAATCCTATGGCTGGGACGCTGCGACCAAAAGCTATTGGCACTTCTACGTAAATGGCAAGTTCGCCAACGTTGGCGCCGGTGCCTACAAGCTCCAAGAGGGCGATACCGTCACCTTTATGTATGGTGCTGACGCCGATGCCCTCCCCGGTCAGGTTCTTGGGTCCGTCGATGTTATCGGTCCCGATGTCAACGGCAACAATACTCGCTGGGGCTCGGCAAGCAATGTTTCTTTGCCCGAAGGCTCTACGGCCCAGGACCTTATTGAGACGGTTCTGAAGGAGAAGGGCGTTGATTACAACGCCTCCCAGAGCGGTGCATACTGGCTCCTGAATTCCATTACTTCGCCGTTCGATCACAAGCCGTATGTCTGGGATGCTGCGACCAATAAATATTGGCACCTGTATATCAATGGAGAGCCCTCCTTACTCTGCGCCAATCAGATTACGCTCAAGAGCGGCGATAAGGTTACGCTTGCCTATACCACCGACGATTCGGCCATGCCCGATCCCGACAAGATTGTCGTGGACCCGAGTGCGACGACTCCTGATTGGGATGCCGACTGGGCCGGCTACGGCAACAGTGGCAACGGTTCGACCGTAACGGATGCCAAGACGCCTGCGCAAGCCGCCGGTCTTAAGTGGGCCTTCGATTGGAAGGCCGAGTCTGGCCAGCAGTATGCCAACTGCAGCGAGCCTGTCATTGCTAACGGTTTTGTGTACATCGCGACCGAGAACGAGCTCATTAAGATCGATTCGTCCACGGGCAAAAAGGTTGCCTCTGCGCCGCTTGCCTCCAAGGTGAGCTACACCTCTCGTCCGATCTATACCAACGGCCTTATCATCGTTCCGCTCAACGGCGGTGCGGTCCAGGCGATTACTGCGGACAAGCTGATCTGCAAGTGGCTGACGCCTGGTTTGACGGACTTGACGCAGAGCTCCTGCACCGTGGTGTCGGACGGCGAGTACGTCTATGTTGGTACGGTCGATATTTCGTATGACGAGAACTACAACGCGACCTACGGCAACGGCTCCCTGAAGCGTATCAAGATTGCCACGGGCGAAGTTTCTTGGCAGAACATTGACCCCTCCGAGGGCTATTATTGGACTGGCGCTGCGCTGACGGATAAGTACGCCATTGTTCCTACGAGCGCGGGCACGCTTAAGTGCATTGATAAGACGACGGGCGATGTCGTTTCGACCATGAAGCTCGGCGCTGTCGCAAATGCCGATTGCATTGCCGATCCGTCCAATGGTTCGACCTTCTATCAGATGACGCACGATGGAAAGCTCCATGTGATTTCGCTTTCGGCGAAGGGCGTGCTGAGTGAACAGAAGACGGTTGATCTGGGCCTTACGAATAATCTGAGCGCCCCTGCGGTGTCTGGTGACAATCTGATTGTCGGCGGACAGACGGCTACTGGCTCTGCTCTGGTTCTCTATAACCTGAAGACGGGTAAGACCACGATGGTCGCTGCTGCCGACGGCAAGGCGCTGCCGGCTGGCCTCAACGGTATTGCTGCTACTCCGCTGGTGAGTGTTCAGGGCGGCAAGACCTATGTGTACTTCACCGTTAACAGCGCGGATAGCAAGGATTACGTCAACTACTCTGCTGGTGGTGGCGTGTATCGCTATACGCTCGGCGACGCAGAGGCGACGCAGATTTATGATGCGGCTGGCCATTACCAATACTGTGACTCTCCGGTCATTGCCGATGCTTCTGGCAACCTCTACTACATCAATGATTCGGGCACGCTGTTCAAGCTCGGGGCTGTTGAGTCTTGGACGGTTGCCTTTAATTCCAACGGCGGGTCTGCTTGCGACACTAAGTTTGTGGCTACGGCCGACGGCAAGCTGGTCAAGCCGGCCGATCCGACGCGCGATGGCTACACTTTCGGCGGTTGGTTCACCGATGAGGCTTGCACGCAGGCGTATGACTTCAGTACGCCGGTGACGGCCGATCTGACGCTGTATGCCAAGTGGACCAAGAATGCCGTTAACCCTGGCGGCAATGGCGGTTCTGGCACTAATGGTGGCAACGGTGGCGCTGGCAACGGTTCCGGCGCTGGCGCTGGCGCTGGCACGGGTTCCGGCTCCGGCTCTAAGGGCCAGCAGGCCGGCGGCGCTATCGCCCCGGGTCAGAAGCCGGTGACCAAGACGACGGTGTCGACCAAGACCGAGACCAAAGACAACAAGTCCGACAAGAAGGACACCGATAAGTCCGATAAGAAGGACGAGAAGAAGTCTGACAAGAAGTCTGACAAGAAGGACAACAAGTCCGACAAGAAGTCCGATTCCAAGTCCGATACGGGTACTGCTTCCACGACCACTGCTAAGAAGTCCTCTAGTGCTTCCGAGCAGGAGACTGGCACCAATCCGCTCGCCATCGTCGGCGTTGCCGCCGGCGTCATCGGTCTCGCCATCGTCGGCGTGTTCGTGTTCACCAAACGTCGGTAGGTGAGGGCTGTGTCCAATAAATCCAAGGACGCTGACCCCAAGCAACCAGATTCCTCGTTTATCCAGCTTGACGATGCAAAGCAAAAGGGCGCCGCTTCGGCGGCGTCCGCCCCTCGCCGCAAGGCTCTTCTCGGCGTTCTGACTGCCGCGTGCACCATTCTGATCGTCGTCTCGTTGGGTTTCGTCCATCCTTCCGAGAGCGGCGCCTGGTCCATCGACTGGATCATTCAGACCGTGACGGGGGAGAGCGTCGTCACCAAGGACACCAGGGCGTCTGGCTCGACTACGACTTCGGGCGAGGCCAGTTCCAAGGATTCCAAGTCATCGAATGACGCAAAAGATGAGTCCAAGCATTCTGATGAGTCCAAGTCCAAGGACGATTCCGAGTCTTCAAATAAGGAATCGGACAAGAACTCGGATAACAAGAAGTCCGAGGACCAGGACGGCAAGAAGTCTGGCGATAAATCCGCTGCCCAAAATACGGGAGCCGGTGATACTTCCAATGCGTCTGGCGGTGCTTCTTCGGGCGGTGGCCAGTCGTCTGATGGAGCCTCATCCTCTAATGGTGGAAACGCCTCTACTGGCGACCAGGGCAGCTCGCAGCAGCCTGGCTACGTCACGGTGACGGTTTCGGTCACATCGAGCGCTGTGGGCAATCCTGTGTCCTCTGGTGGCACCTTTACCTTTAACGAAGGCGCTACCGTCTACGATGCCCTGTGCGCGCTGGGCCTTTCCGTCAACGCACATGGCTCGTCGTACGGCACGTATGTCTCCGCGATTGGTGGTTTGGCCGAGAAACAGTACGGCAGCACGAGCGGCTGGATGTACTCCGTCAACGGCACAACACCCATGACGGCCTGCAGCAACTACGTTCTCTCCAACGGCGACAACGTGGTCTGGTATTACGTTACAGGCTAGAGGCCTCGACATAGCGCGCCAGACGGGCGGTTCGGACAAACATCCGGGCCGCCCGTTTTTCATGCGTAGAGGACTGGGTCGCCGGGCCTCTCGGCAAACAAAAACCGGTTGGAACGGGAATTCCAACCGGTTATACATTCAAGCAAATAGCGAATCGACTACGACCGTGCGCCCTCGAGGAAGAAGCGGCGGCTGAAGTAGTTGTACCAGGTGACGAGAAACGTGGCGATGGCCTTCATGGACTGGTAGCCGATGCTCAAAAACGTGACGCCCACAAACATGTATAGGTCGTTGAGGCCCAGGCCGATCACCGACAGGATGGTGAAGATCGTGAACTCGCGCTTGCGGCTCATGCCCTCGCGATGGTCGAACACGTACTTCATGCTGAGCCAGTAGTTGACCACGACGGACGTGGTAAACGAGACCGTGGTGCTCATCAAAAAGTCGAGGTGAAACAGCTCGACGAGCGCAATGAGCATACCCCAGTCGATGCCAAAGGAGATAAGACCCACGACAGCGAACTTGAGGAACTGCTTGGTATGAGGTTGTGCCAGTGCCTTGCGCACGTAATCACATCCAATGCGTTGATGAATCGAGCAGAGGATACTTTAGAGCTTTTGCAAGGGAAACGTAAGGTCCTTGCCAAGAACTATACGAACTCGCCAAATTATCAAGAGCTAATCCGCAAACGTTGAAAATTTGCCCGTAAACGAGCAAAGCCCACGAACAACACAGCGCTCGACGCGCGTTGTCCGTGGGCATCGTAAAGCTGTAAGGTTGCGAGTTACTTGGTCTCGTCGCCTTCCAGGAAGATCTTGCGCGTTACAAAGTTGTAGACCATGACAAGCGCGGTGGCGCAGATCTTGGCGATATTGGCCTCGAGTCCCAGGCCGGCGTTGAGTGTCAACACGATACCGTCGTTGAGTGCCAGGCCGATCACGGACAGCACGACAAAGATAATGAACTCGCGGCGGCGGCTCATGCCCTCCTTGTGCGCAAACACGTACTTCATGCTGGCGAGGTAGTTAAAGATGAGTGAGATGATAAAGCCGCTGGTGTTGGCGATTAGGATGTTGAGGCCCAGACCGTAGTGGAGCAGATTCATAATGCCAAAGTCGATAACCGTGGCAATGACGCCGACGACGCCAAACTTCATGATCTGCGCAAGGAGCTTTTGCATGGTACCTGCCTTATGGTGGCGCCGGGGCGCCGTGGGGATGACAAACTCAGCAAGTTTAGCCAATCCCCGCAGGCGAGGCTAGGCGCGCTGTTCGATAGCACCGTTTCTATATGCATCGAGCAGCTGGCGCAGGTCCTGGATCTGGCTGCGAATCTTGGCGCCGGTATCGGTGTCGCTCACCATGCGGCGACGGTCTGCTTGGTCAAAACGGTTGGTCTCGCTCTCGATGTCCACGTTGCGTGTGAGTGCCTCGGCAACCGTCGTAAAGGCCCGGTGCGACTTGAGACGGCAGCCGCGCGAGCTCGAGATGAGCGTATAGCCGGCGATACCCGTCTTGGGATGGTAAGCGCGGCAGAAGCCGCCATCGATGACCAGCAGCTTTCCCTCGGCTCGGATGGGTTGCTCGCCCTTGGTGGTTTTAACGGGCGTGTGGCCGTTGATGATGTGACCGGTCGGTGAACATGCCATGGGCGCGACGCCAAACTCGCGCATGATGTCGTCGCAGACCGAGGGCGACTTGGTAAGTGTAAAGTACGGGTCCATCGGCTCGACCCAGGTGCTCTTATCGGCGATATAGGCGCGCTCAAAGGTACGCACCAGGCGTCCGCTGGCGGGTGAGTTAAAGCCGATCCACAGGTACCACATCCAGTCGAGAGCGTCGCGGTCGCCCACGCGCCAGGCGCGGCGGGCGATGTGGTCGCAAAAATCAAGATAATCGCGGCCAGCGTGCCAGGTGCCCAGGCAGTTCATGCTGCTAAAGGTGCCGTCTTCGTTGAGCGGCACGCAGCCATGGAACAGCAGGTTGCCGTTGGCAACCTTGTACATCGAGCCGTGGGAATAGAGGAAATCGATATGGCGATGCAGGTGATCGGCGGTGACAAACTCGGACACGAGCTTGTCGATGATGTGCTGCTCCTGAGACGTGAGCGTATAGGGGTCCGCCGGGTCGACGGTGGGGAAGTCGTTGGTCGTGAGCAGCCACACGCTGCCGTCGGCGAGCGTGACCGTGCCGGTGTCGTGGTCGATCTTGTCGAGTAGCAGGCGGTCGGTCATGTCGAACTCGGGGTGGCGCTGGATAATCTGACCCTCGAGCTTAAAGAGCAGCACGTTGATGGCCTTGATCAGCGGGGTGATGGACTCACCGGCGGTGTAGGTGGCATCGGCAAAGGCGACAAGCTCACGCAGCGAGATACCGTAGTCGTTCTCCAGGATCTCGTAGTTGTCGTAGCGTAGGTTGTTGCGCAGCACCGTGGCGATGCAGGCGGGCTCACCGGC
>CAJLAV010000017.1:0-22890 GCA_905204735.1 uncultured Collinsella sp.
CGACGATCTTAAGGCCGCGCGTGTGGTCGATCTCGTTGAGGAGGTTAACGCGACGCTCGTGACGACCGCCCTCAAACTCGGCGTCGAGCCACTCGTCGACAATCATCTTGGCGAGCTCGGAGCCCACGACGCGGGCGCCAAAGGCGAGCACGTTGGTATTGTTGTGCATGCGGGAGAGCTTGGCACTGAAGGGCTCGGAGCACACGACGGCGCGTACGCCCTCGACCTTGTTGGCAGCCAGACTAATCCCGACGCCGGTGCCACAGATGAGGATGCCCAGGTCGACGTCGCCGTTGGCAACGGCCTTACCCACCTTGTAGCCGGCGATGGGGTAGTCAAAGCTCTCGGAGGTGTCGGTGCCAAAGTTCACGACCTCGCAGCCGCGCTCCTTCAGGTGCTCGGAAATGATGTTCTTGAGCTCGACGGCGGCGTGGTCGTTACCGATACCGATCTTCATGGATGGTTCCTCTCTGGTCTGTGCGGCGCAAATGCTAAAGGTGTTTACCGCGTTCGACTGCATAATAGCGCGACTTTTGCGTAAACGCTCGAGCGTTTTTTGGTCAAACGCTTTAGCAGGCAACGAGACTTGCTTCTCGTGAATGAATGTCGTCAGTTTGCGCTTGAGCGCCGTCTGCCGGAACCATGGTTGCGGTTTTTGATGCATTGTTATCAAATAAAGGAGGTAACTTTTTTGAGAGCCCAGCCCGTTATGCAAGCAGGAGATACCTATGCCTACCGATTCCATCCGTGATGCCGCGTTTTGCGATGTTTTGAACCGCGAACTTGTCTGTGCACTCGGCTGCACCGAGCCCATTGCCGTTGCCTATGCAGCGGCGCTGGCGAGCCAGACGCTCGGTTGCGAGCCCGATCATATGGATGTTGCCTGCTCGGGCAACATCATCAAGAACGTCAAGAGCGTGACCGTGCCCAACTCGGGCGGAATGCATGGTATTGAAGCCGCGGCCGTGCTGGGTGCCGTGGGCGGCGACGCCAAGAGCGCGCTCGAGGTGCTCGAGAGCGTCGATGACGCGGACCGCGCCCGCGTGGCCGAGCTGCTTGCCGATGCGGACTACTGCGATGTGTCGCTTGTCGAGGGTGTGCCCAACCTCTACATCAAGGTGACTGCGACGGCCGGGGGCCATACCGCGGTCGTCGAGATTACCGATCACCACACTAATGTCACGTGCCATACGCTCGACGGTATTCCGGTATGCGGTAAGTCGGCGGGGGAGTGTGCCGCCTGCGCCGAGCGCGTGGTGGCCGATCGTGCGGCAGATAACGCCGACACGCCCATGTCGATCGAGACCATCATCGACTTTATCGAGGACGGTGACATTGAGGACGCCCGCGCTGCCGTTGAGCGTCAGATTGAGCTGAATGGCGCGATCAGTGCCGAGGGCCTGGCGCACGCTTGGGGCGCCGAGGTGGGGCGTACGCTGCTGGGTGCTCGTGCCGATGACGTCGCTTGCCGCGCCCGTGCCCGTGCGGCCGCCGGGTCCGACGCCCGCATGAACGGTTGCGCGCTGCCGGTCGCCATTGTGTGCGGCTCGGGCAATCAGGGCATTACCTGCGCATTGCCCGTCATGGAGTATGCCGAGTACCTGCGTTGCGACCACGAGCGCCTGGTGCGCGCCGTGATGCTGTCCGATCTTATCGCCGTGCATATCAAGAGCTATATTGGTGCGCTCTCGGCGTTTTGCGGTGCTATTTGCGCTGCGTGCGGCGCCGGCGCTGCGATTACCTGGCTGTGCGGTGGCACGCGCGAACAGATTGGCGCGACGGTCTCGAATACGCTTGGCAACGTGGGCGGCATCGTGTGCGACGGCGCCAAGGCGAGCTGTGCCGCCAAGATCTCGGCTGCCGTCGATGCGGCGATTCTGGGCCACGATATGGCCATGCAAGGCCGCGGCTTCCGCGCCGGCGAGGGCCTGATCCAAGATACCGTTGAGCAGACGATCGCCAGTATGGGCTACGTAGGCCGCGTGGGCATGAAGGACACCGACGTCGAGATCCTCAACATCATGATCGGCAAAACCCAGGTATGTTAGTTACGCGGTTTTACCAAACCGCGTAACTAGTCGACGCTGCAAACGCCCCTAAGCGGCAATCTGCCTTTCAATCGTCGGGCATGGCCAAAAGGCCTATGCCCTCCTCTTTCAAGGCACATTGCTCGCTTAGGGGCGTTTTCGCTGACTCATGCTCAACCTGCGGCGCTATTTTGTTTGGAGCGAGGGGTCCTATGACAGTTCGTCGGCTACTTGGTGTTCGTAGAAGGCTTCTACTACGGCGTTGAAGTCGCGGGCGAAGTCTTCCATGGTTCCGCGCCAGGTGGCTCGGCTGGGCTTGCCCTGGCCCACAAAGGCGGTTTGGATGCCGCAATTGGGGGACGGGAAGTCACGTTTGGGATCGTTGCCCACCATAAGGACCTCGTGCGGTTCGAGCCCCATCACCTGAAGCTGCTCTAGATAGTAGGTGGCATCGGGCTTGCATCGGGTGGCGTTTCCCATGTGCGTCACGAGTTCAAAGTGGGCGTCGGCCAGGTCGCCCCAGCCCATGCGGCACTCGATGGCCCCCTGCGGAAAGCTGGGGTTGGTAAAGAGCGCACAACGCAGTCCAGCGTCCTGTACGGCCTGGAGCGCGGCGTGCGCGCCCGGCATGGCGTGGGCGTTAATGACATCGTCGTTCTTGTACGGAAGAACTTCGCGGTCATAGTAGGTAAACGCCTCGTAGATGATGGGATCGGAGAGGCGGATACCGCACCGGCGCTCGACCTCTTCTTGGTAAAACTCAAGATTGGTGCGGTTGTCCGTGCCGCTGCGGCGATTGGCGTTGAGGTCGACCAGGATGGTGCCGAGGCGTGCCATCGTGCCACCGCGGCTGCGGCGCCCGATATCCGCGAGCATCGAAGAGACATCCTTAAAATAGCGAAGGATGAACGCGTTGAGGTTGATGCTAAGAAGCGTTTCGTCCATATCGAAAACGACTGCTTTGAGCACGCGGGCACCTTTCTCGTAAATTTGATCTAGAGTCGTTGGCTCCGGATACTTTACCCCAAAGCCAATTGCCTGGCTGGTTATCGTCAAGTTGCGGAGACGTGTGTTCATAAGATTACGAAAAAGTCTCCACACGAGTAAAAAATCGCAGTTCACGCTTGAAATCGAACTCATTTCCCCGTAACCTATACGAACGTGATTGCATAAGCGTCACATTAGTATCTGTCGGCTCCCGAGTGTTCCTAAACGTTGTGTGCTTGTCGCACCCTTCTGTAGGTCCTAGCAATCGGGGCCCCGTAGTTCGAAAGGGGTCCACCTTTGAGTGAGATTCAGAACTCGTCCATTTTCTCTCTTGACGATGTCAATGAGGAGGAGATGAACAACCTCATCGACGGTACGATTACCGACTTTGATGAGGGCGATCTCGTTAACGGCACTGTCGTTAAGATCGAGCATGACGAGGTGCTCGTTGACATCGGATTCAAGTCCGAGGGCGTTATCCCGGTCCGCGAGCTGTCCATCCGCAAGGACGCTAACCCTGCAGACATCGTTGCACTCGGTGATCCCATCGAGGCTCTGGTTCTCCAGAAGGAGGACAAGGACGGTCGTCTGGTCCTGTCCAAGAAGCGTGCCGAGTACGAGCGTGCTTGGAACCGCATCGAGGAGAAGTTCAACTCCGGCGAGAACGTCGAGGGCGAGGTTATCGAGGTTGTCAAGGGCGGCCTGATCCTCGACATCGGCCTGCGCGGTTTCCTGCCTGCTTCCCTCGTCGACCTCCGTCGTGTCAAGGACCTCACCTCCTACATGGGCACCCGCATCGAGGCCCGCGTCATCGAGATGGACCGCAACCGCAACAACGTCGTCCTCTCCCGTCGCGTCGTGCTCGAGGAGTCCCGTAAGGCCGAGCGCTCCGAGATCCTGTCCAAGCTCAAGTCTGGCATGCGTCTCCAGGGCACCGTTTCCTCCATCGTCGACTTCGGCGCCTTCGTCGACCTCGGCGGTATCGACGGCCTCATCCACATCTCCGAGCTTTCCTGGAACCACGTCAACCATCCTTCCGAGGTTGTCAAGGTCGGCCAGGAGGTCGAGGTCGAGGTTCTCGACGTCGATCTCAACCGCGAGCGCATCTCCCTGGGTCTCAAGCAGACCACCGAGGATCCGTGGCGCGCACTGGTCAAGAAGTACCCCGTCGGCGCTATCGTCGAGGGCACTGTGACCAAGCTTGTCCCGTTCGGCGCTTTCGTCGACCTGGGCGAGGGCATCGAGGGCCTGGTGCACATCTCCGAGATGGCCAACAAGCACGTCGACCAGCCTTCTCAGGTCACCCACGTGGGCGACAAGGTTCAGGTCAAGGTCATGGAGATCGACCTCGACCGTCGTCGTATCTCCCTGTCCATGAAGTCCGCTGCTGAGACTCTGGGCGTCGAGATCGAGGTTACCCCGCTGCCTTCCGAGAAGAAGGACGAGGAGACCGACGCCGAGTAAATCGGTTTGACGATCACTTGTATTAAGGGATCCGTCCGCAATGGACGGGTCCCTTTTTGTTTCGCGAATGAGGTAACGGTTTGATGACCTGGTTAATCATTTGCTATTGAGTTGTCGCGGCATGAAAAAACGCCGACATCCCGCCTCGGGGAGGAGGCGGGAACGCACCGAGTAGACGGAGGGGTGCGGAGCGCGGCCGTGTCTCGACTGACGACGTTGCCCATCGACGCGACTATTGTAACGCATGGGCGGTTCTTGGTTTATCGTGTCGAGCGCTTGTGTTGTGCCATTGCCTGCGGTGGCGGTGTGCTACACTCTTGCACTGCTGAGTGGGCCAGACGGTCGCGCGATGTGCTGCTTGCGGCACGCGTGAGGAAAGTCCGGGCTCCAGAGGGCGGGATGCCGGCTAACGGCCGGGCGGAGTGATCCGACGGAAAGCGCCGCAGAAAAGAAGACTCCCACCTGCGCCGCAAGGCGTAAAGGGAAAAGCTGAAACGGTGGTGTAAGAGACCACCAGCGTCGTGGCAACACGGCGGCTTGGCAAGCCCCATCCGGAGCAAGCGCGAATAGGAACGCTATGGGCCGGCCCGGTCCGCGTTCGGGTAGCGTGCGTGGAGCTGCGCGGTAACGTGCAGACAAGATAAATGACCGTTCACGACAGAACCCGGCTTACAAGCCCACTCGGCACTTTGTTGACGCTGCGAACCCGTCAGCGCGGCAATCTGCCTTTCAAGCCTTCGGGCATGACCATAAGGTCAATGCCCTCGTCTTTCAAGGCACCTTGCTCGCGCTGACGGGTTTTCGCTTTCGTTTGCGGAATCATCGGCGGTTCCGTTCTTGGCATCTCGCTGTTTTTGCCTGTTCATCGGCGTTTCCGTTCTATTTAGGCGGTCAACCGATGTGCCCTTTGCCGTATTATTGTGGTTGTTTGTTGCCGCGCTTTATTTTGTTGAGGGGCTTTGTTGGACAGCTATTTTACTCTGCAATCGAATATTGAGGCTTCGGGCGAGTTTGTGGACCGCAAGAGCCGGTTTATTGCCCAGCTGGTCCATATTGAGTCCGAGGATGAGGCGAATGCCTTTATCGAGATGGTTCGCAAGCGTTATTACGACGCTCGGCACAATGTCCCCGCGTGGATTTTGGTCGATGGGCGCGAGCGCCAGAGCGATGACGGTGAGCCGAGCCGCACGAGCGGCATGCCGACGCTCGAGGTGTTGCGCGGCGCAGGGCTCAAAAATGTTTGCTGCGTGGTGACGCGCTATTTTGGCGGCACGCTGTTGGGGCCTGGTGGCTTGGTGCGCGCCTATACCGCGGCGACGCAGGCGGCGGTGGCAGCTGCTCAGGCGGCTGGGCAGGTCGTAGAGATGACGAGCGTCGTGCCGGTTGACGTGCATGTGGCCTATCCGCAGTATGAACAGGTGCTTCGTTTGGCGCAGGATTCGGGTGCCAAGGTTTCGGATACCGATTACGCGGATGCCGTGACACTTCATTTGGTGTTTAAGGCGGGGGAGCAGGAGCCGTTTTGCGCTAAGATGCGCGAGCTTATGGCGGGGCGCGAGGAGATTGAGGTCGGCGCTTCCGAATTTGACGAGTTCTAACGGCGACGGCCGGCGTGCTTTTGGAGGGATCCCAAGCGCGCCGGCCGTCGTTTTATGTTGCTGCCGTTTACTCGGCGAGCTGCTTTAGCACATCGCAGGCGATCTCGACGGCATCGTCGATGCAGCCGGGACAGCTGCGGAGCGGGCCTTTATCCGATCCGATGCCCTTGAGCGTGCCGCAGACGGTCGTCGTGTTCTTCTCGCCAAAACGCTTGGCGATTTCGCGCGACAGCTTGTAGGTCTGGCCCTTGGTCTTAGGGTTTTCCATGCCGTCGCTCATTACAAAGCCCATGATGGCCACGGCGCCCGAGATGGCGCCGCAGGTTTCGGTCATGCCGCCCATGCCGGCGCCAAATCCCTCGGTGAGGGTAAAGGCGACCTGGGGGTCGAGCCCGACGGCAGGTGCGAGCGTGCAGGCGACGGCCTGGGCGCAGTTAAAGCCACGGGCGTGGTATTCGGCAGCCTGAGCCTGACAGGCGTTGATGTCGAGCTGGGCCGTATCGATTTGCTTCATCGTTGTCTCCTTGTTCACGGTGTACCCGCCTATGGTACCCGTGACGGGGCATGTAATCATCGAGAGCTTCATGTATGCCTCGTTTTTCTCTGTCGAGCAAATGCCCAAGGCTTGAGATAAATACCCCTGATCGATTTGTCCCTTAACCTACCTTGGGGATGGGTTGTGAGGGGTGCGGGGTAGCGGTATCGTGAACCGGATAAAACGTAACCCAGGCAAGGGAGCTAGATATGAGCGAGCAGACCATCGGTACTACATGTGTTCAGGGCGGCTATCACCCGGGAGATGCCGAGCCGCGCCAGGTGCCCATTTACCAGTCCACCACGTGGAAATACGACACGTCGGAGCACATGGGCAAGCTGTTTGACCTGGAGGAGTCTGGTTACTTCTACAGCCGTCTGCAGAACCCCACGTGCGATCTGGTTGCCGCCAAGATCTGCGAGATGGAGGGCGGCACCGCTGCGATGCTCACGAGCTCGGGCATGGCTGCGAACTTCCTCGCGATCTTTAACGTGGCCGGTGCCGGCGATCACGTGGTCGCGAGCTCTGCCATCTATGGCGGTACCTACAACCTGCTCGCCCATACTATGGGGCGCATGGGTCTGACCTGCACGTTCGTTGCCCTCGACTGCACCGACGAGGAGCTCGAGGCAGCCTTTGAGCCCAATACCAAGCTCGTCTTTGGCGAGACGATCGCCAATCCCGCACTTGCCGTGCTCGATATTGAGCGCTTTGCCAAGGCCGCGCATGACCACGGCGTGCCGCTGATGGTCGATAACACCTTCCCGACGCCCGTGATGTGCCGCCCCTTTGAGTGGGGCGCCGACATCGTTACGCACTCCACCACCAAGTACATGGATGGACATGCTGCCTACCTGGGCGGCGTGATCGTCGACCACGGCCAGTTTGACTGGATGGCCCATGCGGACAAGTTCCCGGGTCTCACCACGCCCGACGAGAGCTACCACGGCGTGACCTATGCCGAGAAGTTCGGTCGTGAGGGCGCCTTCATTACCAAGGCAACCGCTCAGCTCATGCGCGACCTCGGCCCCATGCAGAACCCTCAGGCGGCCTTCTTCTTGAACAGCTCGCTCGAGAGCCTGCATGTGCGCATGCCGCGTCATTGCGAGAACGGCCTGGCCGTTGCCAAGTTCCTGCAGAGTCATCCCAAGGTACGCTTCGTGAGCTATCCGGGCCTGGAGGGCGATAAGTACTACGACATCGCTCAGAAATACATGCCCAACGGTACCTGCGGCGTTGTGAGCTTTGGCTTTAACGGTGGTCGCGCGGCGGCCGAGACCTTTATGAAGAGCCTCAAGCTCGCCCAGATCGCCACGCATGTGGCCGACGCCCGCACCTGCTGCCTGCATCCCGCTAACGCTACGCACCGCCAGATGAACGATGAGGAGCTCATCGCCTGCGGTATCTCCGCCGACATGGTGCGCCTGTCGTGCGGCCTCGAGGACACGGCCGATCTGATTGCCGACCTTGAGCAGGCGCTCGAGCAGTGCTAGGCTAGCGTTCGCACAAGGCGCCGATGCTGGCAGAAAGCTTCGGTGGCCTTTCGTTCCGATTCCGTAGGCGGGACCCCAATTGCGACTGTTTACAGGCGATTGGGGCCCCGTTTTTGCGTTGCGCCACTCGAAAGGATGGATATGGAGAAAACTGCAGAGCAGCTGCGCCGCGAGCATATTGCCCTAGAGGGCGACACCCATGGCAAGAACAAATGGGCGATTCTATTTACCGTGCTCATCATGACGTTTATGGTGTGTTTGGATTCGACCGTCGTGACCGTGGCGCTGCCCGTGATGCAAAAGGAGCTGGGCGTGGGCCTCGATCGCATTCAGCTGGTAAGCTCGGTGTATCTGCTTGCGACATGCGTGGCTATGTTGCCGTTTGGCCGTCTGGGCGACGTGCGCGGCAAGGTGGGCGTATTTCAGCTGGGCGTAATCGTCTTTACGGTCGGCTCGTTGCTGTGCGGCCTTTCGGGTTCGCTCGAGGTTCTTATCTTGGCGCGCATTGTTCAGGGTGTCGGTTGCGCGGCGGCCATGGCTAACAACATGGGTATCATCACCGAGTCGTTCCCGGCGCGCGAACGAGGCCGTGCTATGGGTATTCTCGCGACCTTTGTGGCCCTCGGCATGATGTGTGGCCCCGTGCTCGGTGGCATGCTGGTGGCAAGCTTTCCCTGGGAGAGCATCTTCCTCATCAACCTGCCTATTGGCGTCATCTCGTTTATCGTGGGGCTCTACACGCTGCCGCATGTTAAGCCGGAGGCCGGCGAGCGCCCCATTTCCCTGATCGAGGCCGCTCATCGCTGCTTTGCAAATTCGGCCTTCACCATCAACCTTGTCTGCATGCTCATCGTCTTCGTTGGCATTGGCGCATCCGAGTTTATCCTGCCGTTCTATTTTCAGGACGCCCACGGCTTTGGTTCCGACATTTCCGGACTGCTCTTTTTGGCGCTGCCGATGGTGAATGCCTTTATCGGGCCGCTTTCGGGCACGGTTTCGGATCGTGTTGGCTGCGAGGGCCCCACGGCAGTCGGCCTGGGCGTGTACGTGTGCGGGCTCTTTGCGGTAAGTATGCTCGACGAGCGCTCTTCCATCCCTGTGATTGTGTGCTGTGCCGCGTTTATGTCGTGCGGTACGTCGATTTTCCAGAGCCCCAACAACTCGCTGTATATGGGCTCGGCTCCGCGCGAAGCGCTCGGCTTTGCGGGCAGCCTGGGTAGTTTGGCGCGCTACGCCGGCATGGCGCTCGGCATTACGGCGGCGTCGCATATCCTGTATGGGCAGATGAGCGTGGCAATGGGCGAGGCCGTGACCAGTTTTGTTACAGGTCGTCCGGACGTATTCCTATTCGGCTTTCGCTCGGTGTTCTACGTACTCATGGCTGTGGCCGCCGTGGGCTTTGCGCTTGCCATGGTGCGTTTGGTGAAGATGCGCGCCCGCCATTAGCATGTTGGGAGGCTGTCTGCCACGATTCGCGCCGTCCCAAAAAGACTGGTTTGTGGTGCGATGTGGCTTGTGGGGCGGGCGGGGGTCGGTCCGTGGTAGACTATCGAACAACGTTTATTAATCGCGCGGTATCGTTGCCGCGAGAAGGGGTTGCGCCATGCAGGAGCTTGAGGATCGTATTCGCCATGACGGCATCGTAAAGGCCGGTAACGTCCTTAAGGTTGATGCCTTCCTCAACCACCAGTGCGACGTTGAGCTGTTCGACCACATGGGCGCCGAATGGGCCCGTCTGTTCGAGGGTGTCGAGATCAACAAGATCCTGACGATTGAGGCTTCGGGTATTGGTATGGCCTGCATCGCAGCTCAGCATTTTGGCGGCGTGCCGGTGGTCTTTGCAAAGAAGGCCCAGTCCATCAACCTTGACGGCGAGCAGTATGCCACGACCATCTATTCCTTTACCAAGCAGAAGGAGTACCCGGTCATTGTCGGCAAGCGCTTTCTGTCCGAGGGCGATAAGGTCCTGATTATCGACGACTTCCTGGCCAACGGCTGCGCGCTTGAGGGCCTTATTAAGATCTGCGAGGCTGCGGGCGCCGAAGTTGCCGGCATTGGCATCGCCGTTGAGAAGGGCTTCCAGGGCGGCGGCGATAAGCTCCGTAAGCGCGGCTTCCGCGTTGAGAGCTTGGCCCGTATCGCCGATATGGACTGCGAGAACGGCGAGATCACCTTCGCCTAAGCGCGCAACACAAGCGATTGGTATGCGATGTGACAAAGGGACTGTCCCTTTGTCACATTTTTTGTATGAGGGGAGGTGTTGATATGGATGAGAACAAGATGGGATGGCGCGAGTATGCGCGCTATGCCGAGATGTCGGTCGAGAGGTTGGCACGCGACTGCGAGGTTCAGGTGTTTCGCGCGACAGGTCCGGGCGGACAGGGCGTGAACACGACGGACTCGGCGGTGCGTATGAAGCATGGGCCCACGGGGATTGTTGTGACGGCGCGCGAGAGCCGTAGTCAGTTTCAGAATCGCGCGAGCTGCCTGCGTAAGCTGCGCGCTGAGCTGGAGCGTCGCGGGCGTCCACCGCGCCGACGCGTAAAGACTAAGGTGCCTCTGCGCTCTCGCCAGCGCAGGCTCAATGACAAGCACTTCAACGCGATAAAAAAGGCCAACCGTCGCAAGCCGGGCGGGGAGGAATGATCTTCTCAATAAGTTGCGGTGAAATAGGGACTGTTTTGCGGCTTTAGCTGCATAAACAGTCCCTATTTCACCGCAACTTAGGTGGGGTTAGTGGGTGGGGTGCCAGACGTGGAGGGCTCCGCTGAGGATGTCGACCTCGATGCGCGAGGCGACGATGGGCTCACCGTCGGCCTGGATGGGGTAGTCGGGCTCCTCAAAGATAAGCTCGGCATGGCGACAGCGACGCATACGAACCGGTGGCAGCTTGGTATGGTGGCCGTCTTTGGCCGAAAGGAACATGGGAAGCGCGACCGCGCGCGGAACGGGGCCGCAGGCGTAGCAGACGTCGAATATGCCGTCATAGGGGTCGGCGTCGGGGCAGATGCGATAGCCCGAGCCATAGGTAGGACCCAGCTGAATCGCCATGATGATCGCCCTTATGCGCTCGGCGGGCGCCCCGTCAAAGCTGACTGTCATGGGGTAGTTGCGATAGCGTAGACCAAACTGCTCAAGTCCCGAGAGGGTGTAGAGCGGCGCGCCCGTCAAGCCCGTCTTTTTGCGCAGCTCGGTGGTGCCCAGGCCGATGGCGGCATCGATGCCGACCGAAAGCGTCTGGTCGTAGTACTCAACGGTAGCCTCGCCGCTGCCGCTCGCAGGGCTCCACGAGCGAATGCGCCCGATGTCCTGACGCTGCAGCTTGCAGGTGAGCAACGCGCCAAAATCCTTGCCGGAGAAATCGTCGATGCCGAGCGTCTGGGCAAAATCGTTGCCGGAGCCCACGGGCAGGACGGCGAGGGCGGGGCGGGCGTCTTCCTCTTGCTTCATAAGCCCGTTGACGACCTCGTGGATCACGCCGTCGCCGCCGAGCGCGATAACGGTGCGATAGCCCGTTGCCTGGGCGGCTAGCTCCTTGGCGTGCCCCATGCGCTCGGTCAGCACCAGGTCAAACTGGGATGCGCGTGCAGTCATGTCCAAAAAGCGCTGCAGGCGCTCGGCAACTTCGTGCGCCGCACCCGACTGGGCGGCTGGGTTGGCGATGATGAGCGTGCGACCAAAATCAGTTGCGTGCATGGGGCGACTCCCGGCGTATGACGTGACGGTGCGGTCGCGCTCAGGTCGAATTGCCCCCGATTGTGGCTGCACGGCGAATGCTTACGTCTACTCTATCAGGTCGTTGTGGCGCTCGATAGCATCCGCTACCGTACCGCCCTCATCCACAATAAGCGAACGGCGCTTGGGTGAGATGATGCGCTGGGCGGGGTACACGCCGCGGTGCCCGCCGACAAGATAGCTGATAAAGGCCACGATGACAAAGAACCCGGCGGCCGTGCCGTGGAACAGGTCGATGGCCATCATGCAGGTGGTGATGGGCACGTTGAGGCCGGCACAGAACACGCCGAGCATGCCCAGCGCCGCCAGAAAGCTGGGGTCGATTCCGACGAGGCAACCGATCCAGCCGCCGAGCGCCGCACCGATGCCAAACAGGGGCGTGACCTCGCCGCCTTGGAAGCCCGCGCCCAGGGTAAGCGCTGTGACGACCAACTTGATGGCTGCGTCCGCCAGGGTGGTGTTGCCGGCAAATCCGGCGCCGGAAAGCCATGTGGAAAGGCCGGCGTAGTCCCAGGCGTCGAGGAGGGCATACGCGGCCAAAACCACGAGTGCTCCTATAAGTGCGCGAACGAGGTAATTGGTGATAAAGCGACCGTACAGGCTCTTGACGGTTCGAACCGACCACGCAAAGAGGCGTGCCGTCAGACCGAAGATAATGGCGCTGATAACAACGATGGCAACCGTCCGTGGTGTCATGTTGGGAACGCTGGCGATGACATTCGCTTCGTACTCGGTACCCAGGGCGATTGATGTAAAGTAGCCGGTAAACGAGGCGACCAGGCAGTAAATGCCCGCGGTGTAGTCAATCTTGCCGATAAAGCACATCTCCATGCCAAAGAAAGCTCCGGCAAGGGGCGAACCGAATACGGCACCAAAGGCCGACGAGATGCCGGCGAGCATGAGGTCGTGGTGGTCATGCTTTTTGAGGTGGGCGAGGCTCGAGATGTTGCTGGCGATGGTGCCGCCAATCTGCACCGCGGCCCCCTCGCGACCGGCCGATCCGCCCGTTAGGTGCGTGAGCGTGGAGCACACAAACGTGAGGACGGCCATGCGCATATGGATGAGGCGTGTGCCCAGAGCGGAGTCGATGACCAGGTTGTTGCCACGCTTTGCGGCGAGACCGTGGTTCTTGTAGACCCATGCGGTGGCCATGCCCACAACGGGAAGCAAGGCGTAGACCCACGCATGGTACTCGCGATAGTCGGTCGCGATATTCAGCGAGGCCAAAAACGCCCAAGCGGCAACGCCCATGGCGAGCGAGACGATGACGACGAGTGCGAGCAACTTGGTGCTCGCGAGTAGGTTGCGGGCGTTGCGGCGCGTGTCGGCAGCCAAGAGATGCTCAGAGCGGGTGAGCTGATGCCTGCCTGCCGTGATGACGTCGTTCAGGGAGAAAAAACCGCCTTCGTCGAGCGGCTGGGAATGATCCTGCGCTTCGTTTGCGCTTTCGGGTTTGTCGTTATGAGCCATACGTTCCTCTTTTAGGTTGCAACGCAAGCATTATAAAACGCGGTAAACGCGACGAGCCGGTGGGTTGGTTTCCATTCTGTTTCGCGGCCTGCAACCGACAGGTGTATTTGCGGGTATAGGCCGAGTCGCGGTCGTGCGTCGGGGGATTATACTGAGACAAGCATAAAGATTCGGCGCCCCTGTTGTGCGCCGTGGCATTAAGAGGTGCATATGGCAGAGAAACTCATTCCGCTGGAGGACGCGCAGTCGATTGTTCTGTCGCACGTTGCTCCGACCGATCTCGTCGAGATTCCCGTGTGGCAGGCCGCCGGTCTTCCCTTGGCCGAGGACGCGGTGGCCGATATCGACATCTCGCCGTTTGTCAACAGCGCCATGGACGGGTATGCCGTGCGCGCAGCCGATCTTGCTGCGGCCGCCGGTGACACTCCGGTGACGCTCTCCGTCGTAGGACACGAGGCCGCGGGCCATGTCTTTGAGGGCACAATCGGCGCGGGCGAGACCGTCCGCATCATGACGGGCGCGCCGGTGCCCGAAGGTGCCGATGCCGTGGTGAAGTACGAGATCGTCGACGTGCTCGACGGCGATGGCAACGAGGGCTCGCACGTTCGCTTCTCGGCGCCTGCCAAGGTAGGGGAGAACGTTCGCTCTGCCGCCGAGGAGGCCCATGCCGGCGATGTTGTGATGCATGCCGGCGAGGTCGTGGCCCCGGCGGGCGCCGGCTTGCTGGCAAGCGCCGGATACGCGAGCGTGAAGGTACATGCCGCCCCGCGCGTGGGCATTATCTCGCTGGGCACGGAACTGGTCGCACCGAGTAAGGTACCGGCGCGCGGTCAGATTCGCGATTCCAACTCCTCGGCGCTGATGGCCGAGGCGCTCGATGCCGGGGCAGATCCGGTGTTCTACGGTATTGCGCTCGACGATGAGCAGGCGATTGCCGAGCTGGTGCATCGCGCCACGCGAGAGTGCGATTTTGTCATTACAAGTGGTGGCGCCTCGGCGGGCGATTACGACTACGTGACGGCGCTCGTCCGGCGCGAGGGCGAGGTGCTGTTCGATCGCATCTCGCTGCGTCCGGGCAAGGCCATCACGTTTGGCTTGCTCGGGGGTAAGCCCTACCTGGGGCTTTCAGGCAATCCGGTCGCGGCGTATGTGGGCTTTGAGATGCTTGCCCGTCCGGCGATTCGCAAGATGCGCGGTTTTTCCGAGGGTGCGCGTCCCGTGCAGCAGGCGACGCTCACGCACGGCGTGAAAAAGCGCCAGGACCGACGCTTCTTCGATCGCGCCACGGTTTTGCGCGACCCCGAGACCGGTGAGCTGTTGGTGACCGAGGCAAAGACGCAGAATTCGGCGCTGCTCGGCACGATGCAGCGGTCCAACTGCCTGCTTCGTATTGACGAAGGACCGTGCGAGCTCAAGGCGGGCGACGTCGTGGGTGTCGTGCGTGTCGACCTGCCCGAGGGCACGGTGTTGTAGGAGGAAGACTATGGAGTTGAAGATTTCGATCGTGACGTGCTCGGATACGCGCGATCTTGCTCAGGACGAGGCTGGAGCCGCACTCGAGGAACTTATCAAGGCGCAGGGCTGGACGGTCGTCTCACATGTGGTCGTGCGCGACGACGCCAGCGAGATCGGTGATGCCATTGTGGAAGCTGCCGATGAGTGCCACGCCAATGTCGTGCTCACCTGTGGCGGCACGGGACTTTCGATGCGCGACGTGACGCCCGAGGCGACGCGTGCCGTCTGTGACCGCGATGTGCCGGGTATTGCAGAGGCAATCCGTGCGTACTCCATGACCAAGACGCGCCGCGCTATGCTCTCGCGCGCTATTTGCATGCAACGAGGTCATACGCTTGTCGTAAACTTTCCCGGTTCTACGAAGGCCGCCCGCGAAAGCTGGGAGGCCATAGCAGACCAGCTGGAGCATGCGGCTCAGATGACAGCGGGCGGCGGACATACCAACTAAGCGGTTTACCTGCAGCGGGGCGACCTGAATGGCTGCTCCGCTTTTGTTTTCCACCGAAGCGACGCCGAGGTGCATGGCAGCTCGAAACTATATTCTCTGGCGAGAATAATTTCTCACTACCATTATTCGCGCGTAAGTATAATCTAGTAACAGAATAAAGCCTGCGGCGGGGTGCCCGGGCATAGCGTTCGAAAGGGTTGAATATGTTCGATATGGTTTCACGCCGCGGTTTTGTCTCGCTTTCTGCTGCCGCTGCCGCCGGCCTTGGCCTTGCCGGCTGCTCGGGCAACAAGACGTCCGAGCCCGCTGGCTCCGATGTCGGCTCCGCCAAGTCTTCCTCTAAGAAGAAGGCTGTCGAGCTGCAGGTCTTTGCCGCCAACTCGCTCGAGAAAGCTCTGCCCGAGGTTCAGGAGCTCTACGCCGAGCAGACCGGCACCACGTTTGCCGACACGCAGTTTAAGGCGTCTGGCGACCTTGTCGAGCAGATGCGCGCCGGTGCCGCCGTCGATGTGCTCATCACGGCCTCCAAGGGCACCATGGACGACGCCGAAGCCGCCGAGCTCGTCGACGCCGACACCCGTGAGGATATGTTCGTCAACGACCTCGTGATCATTCGCGCCGAGGGCTCCGACACCAAGGTCGAGGCCATCGCCGACGTCGCGAATCTGGACGGCAAGATCGCCATCGGCGACGCCAAGACCGTTCCCGCCGGCAAGTACGCCAACCAGGCCCTGGCCTCCGTGGGCCTCTACACCGGCACCGAGGGCGACGATGGCGAGTATGCTCCCGAGATCGCCGACAAGGTGGCCCTGGCCGACAAAGTTGGTACCGCCGCCGCCTATGTGTCCACAGGCGACTGCGTGGCCGGTTTTGTCTACAGCTCCGATATCTTCCGCTACGACGGCATCGAGGAGGCCTTCGTGTGCCCCGAGGATTCGCACAAGCCCATCGTGTACCCGGGTGCCGTTGCCGAGAGCTCCGAGCACGCCGACGAGGCCAAGGCGTTTATCGACTTTTGCCTGACCAACAAGAAGGCTCAGAAGATTTGGGCTAAGTACGGCTTTGAGCTTTCCGCGTAGTGCGAAAGGGCACTGTATAACGATATTCTTGAGGGCGGGCGTTCTTGCGATCGCCTGTCCTTTTTGATTGAACCGGCGTGCCTGCGCGCCGTTGCCCTGTGTTTGAGGAGTCGCCCGTGTCAAGGAAAACGATTCGCCTGCTCGCCGCGCTGGCAGCGGTTCTCTTTGCGTTTACCTCGCTGCCTGGGGCTGCCTGTGCCGAGGCTCTCTTTACCACCGCCGATGGGTGCCAGGCGACCGAGGACTCCGCGCTTATCGATGGCGTCGAGTTTGGCCTCAACGCGTTTGAGCGCAATGCCAAGGGCACGGCACGCTCGTTTGCAGGTCAGCCCGAGGGCTATCGATTTCCCATCTACAAAAAGACGACGCTTGTGACGGTGACGACGCCTTCGAACATCGTGGTGTGGGTTGATGCACACGCCGCTAAGGACGCGGGGCTCGACATTACAAACGCCTCTGACCAAAAGGCGCTTAAGAAGATGCTCACGGGGCTCGATAAGTCTCACTCCATGGGCGGAGCGCTGCTGGAGGACTCCAGGCTTGAGTGGGTGTTTACCTCGGACAACGAACTTGTGCAGGGCGATTATCGCTATCAGTTTAAGGTGAAGGGCGAAGACGCCGATTGCTACACGGTGGTGAATGCCGCCGAGGCCGCGAACGCCGAGCTTGATCTGGGTGGCGGAGCCCTGTGGAGCGACAACGCCGCCTTAGTGCCGTATGCGAGCGTCTCGACGACGGAGCCACCTTCGCTGGCGGAGTGCGCCCAGACGTTTTTTGGCGGCATCGACTACCGTCCGTTTTGGGTTTCTATCAAAACGAGCGGCCTTGCCCTGCTGATCTCCTTTGCGCTGGGCCTGTTCGCCGCGTGGAAGACTATGGGTATCTCGAGTCGCATCAAGGGCCTGCTCGATTCGGTCTTTACGATTCCTATGGTGCTGCCACCCACGGTCTGCGGCTTTTTGCTGCTTATGCTATTTGGTCGATCGACCGGGGTGGGCCAGTGGCTTATCGCGCACGGCATCTCGATCGTCTTTACGTGGCCCGCGGCGGTCATTTCGGCCGTCGTCGTGTCGTTTCCGCTGGTTTACCGCACGGCGCTCGGAGCCTTCGAGAGTCTTGACGCGCAGATGCTCGACGCCGCGCGAACCCTGGGATGGTCCGAGCGTCGCATCTTTGCCAAGCTCATGATGCCGCTTGGCTGGCCCTCGATTGCCGCCGGCACGGTGCTCGCCTTTGCCCGCGCGATGGGCGAGTTTGGCTGCACCCTGTTCTTTGCGGGCAACTACGCCGGTATTACGCAGACCATTCCCATTGCGATTTACTTTGAGTGGATGGGCGGCAATACGTCGGTGGCCCTCTTTTGGGTCGTGGTCGTAATCGCGTTCAGCTTCCTGGTCATTCTGTTCATCAATATGTACACGGCGCATTCGCAAAAGTATAGCGAACGTGGCCTTTCCCGTGCGGAGCGCAAACAGGCCAAAGGTCTCGCCGGACAGGGCGATTCGCTCGACCCAGTCGGCGGCGATGCGCTGCGTATCGATCGCGAGGCGCTGGCCGAGCTCATGCGTGATGATGCGGCGCCGCGGGGAGGTCGATAAGCTATGTCGCTCGTTTTGGATATTAAGAAACGTTATCCCGGGTTTGTGCTCGACATGCAGCTTGAGGCCGGCGAGGAGCGCGTGGCCCTGCTGGGCGCCTCGGGTTGCGGCAAGAGCTGCACGCTGCGCTGCATCGCCGGTGTGGAGACGCCCGACGAGGGCAAGATTGTCGTCAACGGCGTGACCTTTTTTGACTCGGCGGCGGGCATCAACCTGTCGCCCCAGGCGCGCAAATGCGCTCTGCTGTTCCAAAACTATCAGCTGTTTCCTAACATGACAGTGGCCGATAACGTATGCGCCGGTGTAAAGGACGCGGGTGACGCCGCCGCGCGCAAAAAGCTCGCCGAGCGCTATCTGAGCATTTTCGGTCTGGCCGATTTTGCCTACCGCTATCCCGCACGACTCTCGGGCGGGCAGCAGCAGCGCGTGGCGCTTGCCCGCATGGTGGCGGCGCATCCGGGCATTTTTATGTTCGACGAGCCCATGAGCGCACTCGATTCCTATCTTAAGAGCGCCCTCGAGCAGAACATGCTCGACCTGTTCGATGTGTGCAACCGCACCGTACTCTACGTGAGCCACGACATCGACGAAGCGTGCCGCCTGTGCCAGCGAATCTGCGTGATGCACGACGGGCATGTGGAGGAGATCGGCTCCGTCGAGGACGTGGTTCGCCGCCCGCAGACGCTGGCGGCGCTGCGCCTGACGGGCTGCAAGAACACAAGCCGGGCGCGCAAGATCGGCGACGAAGAAGTTGAGGCCCTCGACTGGGGCATGACCTTCAACGTGGGCCGCGAGGTTCCCGATGACGTGGCATACCTGGGCATTCGCGCAAGCTACTTCCATGTTGACAATCGCGCTGAGCGGGGCCGCAACAGCTATGACTTGCACGTGGCCCGCGTGAGTGATTCGCGCTTTGAGCGGCTGGTGTTGCTGGACGTGCCGCGCGTCGATGCGCCCACGCGTCTGCAGTGGAAGGTCAACAAGGTGGGCATGCCTGTCGACGCGCTGCCGCAAGCAGGCGAGACGCTGCGCATGCATTTTGATGCCAGCAGGATCCATTTGGTTTGTCGATAGCGCCGGGTAATGCCGTCGGGGATATAAGCCTCGGCGGCTTTGTCTTGCCGCTCGCCGAATGAGGGACGACAAACTCTTACCAATCAAGATAATTTTTTATTAAACGACGACGCACGACGCTGTCGTACGAATGTCAACGGTGTTCGTCTGGACGATGACCGTTGATATAGTTGACCTTAACTTGTAAAGGAGGGTGCGCACATGCCGCAGACGACATACATTCGCCGCGTTGCCGCGCGTGCCCTATATATAGCTCGGAGTCGCATATGAGCAGGTATGTTCACGGCTCCGGGAGAGACGACGAACAATTAAATAATCGACCGCAAAGCAGGTTCCCTAAAATTCCGGGTTTAGGCGCGGCTGGGTTTTCGCCACCCACCGTGCAGCAATACCGTAGCTATTCAATTTTGGTTCGAGAGGGGAACCGTCATGGCTGAAGAATTCGATTTCCATCCGATGTGGGAGAGCCTCGGCATGAATCTTGCCGACCACGACATGCTGCTGGGCGCCGTGGGTCAGATGTACGGCGATATGTTTCTGATGCAGCACAATCGCCCCAAGTCCACGTCCTACCTGGACTTTGTGGCCACCAACATCCATAGCGGCCGTATTAAGGAGATGCTCGACAAGAAGGAGGCCGGCGAGGCCACCAAGATCGTCGGCTCGTTCTGCGTGTACGTGCCCGAGGAGATCGTGCTTGCCTGTGACGGCATTCCCGTGGGCCTGTGCTCGGGTGCCGATTGGGCAACCGATAAGGTCGAGGAGCACCTGCCGCGCAACACCTGCCCGCTTATCAAGAGCTTTGCCGGCTTTAAGCTGGGCGAGGTCTGCCCCTACATTGAGTCGAGTGACCTTGTGGTAGGCGAGAACACCTGCGACGGTAAGAAGAAAGCCTACGAGTTCTTTGCCACGCAAAAGAACATGTACGTCATGGATATTCTCAACGTGCACGACGAGTCGACGCTCGTGACCTGGAAGGCCGAGGTCAAGAAGCTCGCCGCCAAGATCGAGGACGAGTGCGGCGTCAAGATTACGCCCGAGGGCCTGAAGGCTGCCATCCACGCCGTCAATGAGAAGCGCCGCGCCCTGCAGCGCCTCGCTGCGACCCGCGCTGCCGACCCTGCGCCCATCAGCGGTCTCGACAGCCTGCTGACCGTTCAGGCCGCCTTTATGGACGACACACCGCGTCTGACCGGAGCCATCAACGATATGGCGGCTGAGTGCGAGCAGCGTGTCGAGGCCGGCGAGGGCGTGGCACCCAAGGGGACCAAGCGCATCCTGTACACCGGTACGCCCATGGCCGTGCCCAACTGGAAGCTGTTCAACCTTATCGAGAAGGCCGGCGGCGTTGTGGTAGGCGAGGAGTCCTGCACGGGCTCGCGCTACTACAAGGACCTGGTCGACGAGTCCGGCGAGACGGTCGACGAGATGCTCGACGCCATCGCCGAGCGCTACTTTAAGATCAACTGCGCCGTCTTTACGCCCAACAATCAGCGTATGAAGGACATTGTCCAGATGGCCAAGGACCTGCATGCCGACGGTATCGTCGACGTGGCCTTGCAGTTCTGCACGCTCTACGAGATGGAGTCGTTTGCCGTGGAGAAGGCCGCCGAGGAGGCCGGCATTCCGTTTATGCACATCACGACCGACTACGCCGGCGAGGATGCAGGCCAACTGCAAACCAGGATTGAGGCTTTCTTGGAAACCATTTAGGGCTATCCGGTCCAGCGGCTTCCCCAGGCACCCGATCTTGCCGTTCAAACCATCGCTTGCATACCAAAGTACGCGGCGCTCCTCTTTCACGGCAACCTCGGGCACCTGGGAAAGCCGTTTCCTTGGTTGGTTAAAAGGTTTGTTAAGGAGTTATATGTCGGAAAATATTGAGCAGCCGTTGCCGTCCACGTTTGAGGAGTTCAACGAGCAACGCAAGGCGGCGTTTATTCGCGTCAAGGATTATAAGCAGGCGGGTAATCGCCTGGTCGGTTTTCTGTGCAGCTACACGCCGCTCGAGATTATCGATGCCGCGGGGGCTGCGAGCGTGGCGCTGTGCGGCACGTCCGACGAGGTGATTCCCGAGGCCGAGAAGGTGCTGCCGGCAAACCTGTGCCCGCTCATCAAGTCTACGTATGGTTTTGCCTATTCGCAAAAGTGCCCGTTTACGTACTTTAGCGACATGATCATCGGCGAGACCACCTGCGACGGCAAGAAGAAGATGTACGAGCTACTCAACGAGCTCAAGCGCACGCACATTCTGCATCTTCCGCAGGGTCGCGATCGCGCCTACGAGCGTGAAGGCTGGTACGAGGAGTGCCGCCTGCTCAAGGAGGAGCTCGAGGGCTTCTACGGCATCACGATTACCGACGATGACCTGCGTGCTGCCGTCCGTCGTCGCAACCGCTTGCGTGCGGCTCAGCTCAAGATGTTTGCGCTGCAGGCCAACCAGCCGGCGGCCATGAGCGGCATCGACCTGATGAGCACTATGTTTGCCGGTACGTTCAGCTTTGATATCGAGGCCTATACGCAGCAGCTGGAGCAAAAGGTCGCCAAGCTGCGCGAGGCCTACGACGCGGGCGAGCGCCCGGTTGCGGCGGACGCCAAGCGCATTCTGATCACCGGTTGCCCGGTGGGCGGTGTGATTAACAAGATCGGCCGCACCATCGAGTCCAACGGCGGCGTGGTCGTGTGCATGGACGACTGCTCGGGTGAGCGCACGGCGGCTATGATGATCGACCCGGACGCGCCCGACATTCTGCGCGCCATCGCCGACCGCTACCTGGATATCAACTGCTCGGTCATGACGCCTAACGACGGCCGCATGGAGAACACGCTGGCCATGTGCGAGAAGTACCATGTCGATGGCGTGGTAGAGAGCGTGCTACAGGCCTGCCACACCTTCAACGTTGAGAGCGCGCGCATGCAGGAGGCCGTCGAGGGTGCGGGTATTCCGTATATGAAGATCGAGACCGACTACAGCAACGGTGACATGGGCCAGATCGAGACGCGCATCGCCGCCTTCATCGAAACCCTCTAGCTTCCTCAGGCACCGGATCTTGCCCCTCAAACTGTCGCTTGCGTACCCAAAGTACGCTGCGCTCCTCTTTCGGGGCAATCTCCGGCACCTGAGAAACCTAGAGCTAAGGCGCCTGAACGCGCCGCTACCTTTGATGTTTAGATTGGGAGAGAGCCATGATAGGGATCGGGATCGATATCGGGTCTACGGCGGCTAAGGCTGCTGTGGTCGACGGGGAGGGTTCGGTGGCGTGGACGTGCGTGCAGCCAACCGGGTTCTCCTCGGTCGATGCTTCCGAGCGGCTGCGCGAGGCACTGGCAGCGGCTGGCTACGACGTGGCTGCCGACGACGTGCGCGTGATCGCGACCGGCTACGGCCGTGTCGCCGTGCCCTATGCGCACAAGGTCGTGACCGAGATCACCTGCCACGGCACCGGTGCCGTGCGCCTGTTTGGCGATCACGGCACGGTGATTGACGTGGGCGGCCAGGACACCAAGGTCATTCAGCTTAAAAGTGGCCGCGTGGCCAAGTTCGCCATGAACGACAAGTGCGCTGCCGGTACGGGGCGCTTTTTGGAGATCATGGCCGACCGTCTGGGTATTTCCCAACAGCAGATGGCCGACCTTGCGCGTTCCGGTGAGCCCACCAAGATCAGCAGCATGTGCACGGTGTTTGCCGAAAGCGAGGTCATCAGCCTGATTGGTCGCGGTGAGCTGCGCGAGAACATTGCACGTGGCGTGATCGACAGCGTGGTCTCGCGCGTGGCGACCATGGCCGGGCAGGCCGCGGGCGCCCCGTACTACCTGACCGGTGGCCTGTGCGAGAACGCCTTCGTGGTGGAGCGGTTGGGCGAGCTG
>CAJLAV010000018.1:0-22437 GCA_905204735.1 uncultured Collinsella sp.
ACGCTTTTTTCAACAGCATCCGTCAAGCTTTTGGCAAGTTTTTGGTCAGTTGAGCAGGGCTGTTGAAAACTCGGCCCGCCGTTTGCCGACGACTACCGACCGCCCAGAGCGCCCTGCGCCCCTGGGAAAGCCCCACGTCCTAGGCTCCATACCGTCGCCACCCAAAACGGAAAGGACGTGGGCACGATGACCGAAGCCGCTGTTGAAACCTACGACACCACGACGAGGGGCGCCGCCTCGATGGCAGCCTATCGCGCCGTTCGCATCCTGCAGCTCTTGAGCGAAAACACCGGCGAAGACAAGGCCATGCTTTCCGATGAGCTGATCCGGCGCCTCGCCCATCCCGACGACCCCGCCCGCATGCCCATCTCGGCGGCGCGGCGCAGCATCTACACCGCCATCTCCGCGCTTCGCCATGCCGGATACGAAATTGAGTACAAACGCGGCGTGGGCTACAAACTTCTTACCCGCCCGCTCACCGATGAAGAGATCATCCGGCTCCACGGTATGGTCATGCGCAACCGCTCCACGCCTATCGCTATCCGCAAGAGCATGGCGCAGCACTTAGTTGCCATGGCGAGCGCCGACGTTCGCGGCTACCTCGATACACCCGAACCCGCTCCAAGCGCAGGCAGCAAGGCTACCAAGGCAACACGCACGCCCATCAAGCGCATCGACACGTGCGAGCTCGTCGAGCAGGCCATCGACCACGGAACCACGGTGAGTTTTGATATTTCGAGCGTCACGACACGCGGCGAAACCGAAGCAGCACGGATGACACTCCGTCCCTTTGCCATCAGGCAGCGCGATGGCATCTCGTATCTGCTGGGAACGGTCTACGACGCCCGAGGCACCGACGATACGCTGCGCACCGTCGAGATCGCCCGTATGAGAAACGTCAGCACGCGCCTGCTCGACGGCAAGAAGCTCTTCGCCGCCCTGGACGAGGACGACGCCTCCTCCGCCGCATAAGACCCTCCGCCGCCCATTCGACTACCCGTACCGCCCATCCGATTCTGTATTAATAAACCCGCCAGGCTGTTGTAAAAATGGACATCAGTGCTACTATAGTCCCACTTGCACTTTGTCCCAGTGCAGTGTTTCCAGCCATTTTTATACTGGGGGTAATGATATGAAGGACATCACCATCAGCCGCAGGAGCCTTCTGGTCTCCGCCGGCCTGCTCGCGCTCGCCCCGCTCGCCGGATGCGGCGGCAACTCTGGTTCCGGCTCTGCTGCCGCCGGTTCCGACTACACCATCGGCGTTCTGCAGCTCACCGAGCACTCCGCGCTCGATGCCGCCAACGACGGCTTCGTCAAGGCCATCAAGAAGAGCGGCCTTAAGGTCAAGATCGACCAGAAGAACGCCCAGAACGACCAGTCCACGTGTAAGTCCATTGCCGACAAGTTTGTGGGCGACAACGTCAACCTGATTTATGCCATCGCCACGCCCGCCGCGCAGGCTGCCGCCGGCGCCACGGCCGATATCCCCATCGTGGGCTGTGCCATCACCGACTACGCCGCCTCCGGCCTGGTCCAGGACAACGACAAGCCGGGCACCAACGTCACGGGCGCTTCCGACCTCACCCCGGTCGCCGAGCAGCTCGAGATGATGCAGAAGGTCCTGCCCGACGTTAAAAAGGTCGGCCTGCTCTACTGCACCGCCGAGTCCAACTCCGACGTCCAGATCAAGGCCGCCAAGAAGGAACTCGACAAGCTGGGCCTGGAGTACACTGACTTCACCGTCTCGAGCTCCAACGAGATTCAGTCCGTCGTCGAGTCTGCCGTGGGCAAGGTCGACGCGCTGTACTCCCCCACCGACAACACCATCGCCGCGGGTGCCTCGCAGGTCGGCCAGATCTGCAAGGAAAACAAGCTTCCCTTCGTGACTGGCGAGGAGGGTATGTGCATGGCCGGCGGCCTGTTCACCCTCTCCATCAATTACGAGGACCTGGGCTACGCCGCGGGCGAGATGGCCGTTAAGATCCTGAAGGGCGAGGCCAAGCCCGAAGACATGCCGATCAAGCACCTCTCGAGCAAGGACCTGGTCGTCGTCAAGAACGACGAAATGGCCGAGGCCCTGGGCATCGACCTTTCCGCTCTGGACGCGTAATGCCATACGCGGCATGCGTCTAGAGCCCGTGCTCGCGCTTTAGCCGCGTTATTCAATATCTGAGCCACAGGGGCGGGCGCTGTAGACCGGCGTCCGCCCTGCTTGTTTCAGGTAAAACAAAACGTCTGTCCGCAGCTCTTCTATGCATTGTTACCGCTATTATGGTGAATCACGTGTCCACCCTATCCTAGGAGGTATGAAGCATGCTCATTGCATTGCAGGGCGCCGTTTCGCAGGGCGTCCTCTGGGGCATTATGGTGCTTGGCGTGTTTATCACGTTCCGCCTGCTCGACATTCCCGATATGACCTGCGACGGCAGCTTTGCCCTCGGCGGCTGCGTCTGCGCTGTGCTCATCGTCAATAACAACGTCGACCCGCTGCTCGCCGTGCTGGCCGGTATGTGCGCCGGCGCCATCGCGGGCGCCGTCACGGGCATTTTGACCACCGTCTTTGAGATTCCTGCGATCCTCGCCGGAATCCTCACCCAGATCAGCCTGTGGTCCATCAACCTGCGCATCATGGGCAAGTCCAATACGCCCATTCTTGCCAAGGGCACCGTGTTCTCCGCCGTCAGCAATATGACCGGTCTGCCGCAGTCCACCGTTGCCATCATCTTGGGCATCCTGCTCGCCGTGGCTATCGTTGCCATCCTGTATTGGTTCTTTGGCACCGAGATCGGCTCGGCGCTGCGAGCCACCGGCAACAACGAGTACATGATCCGCGCTCTGGGCGTCAACACCAACTCCACCAAGATGATCGCCCTCGTGCTCTCCAACGCCCTCATCGGCCTTTCGGGCGCGCTCATCTGCCAGAGCCAAAAGTATGCCGACATTGGTATGGGCACCGGTGCCATCGTTATCGGTCTTGCCGCCATTGTTATCGGCGAGGTGCTCGGCCGTCTGCTGCCCGGCGGCCTCACGCAGTTTAGCGTCCGTCTTGCCTCCGCCGTCTTTGGCTCCGTGGTGTACTTCCTTATCCGCGCCATCGTGCTGCAGTTGGGCATGGACGCCAACGACATGAAGCTGCTCTCCGCCGTAATTGTCGCTGTGGCCCTGTGCGTGCCCGTGGTTTGGGAGCGCTATAAGCTCCGCAGCTCCTACACGAAGGGAGATGAGGCAGATGCTTAAGCTCTCGCATGTCAAGAAGACCTTTAACAAGGGCACCGTCACCGAGAAGCGCGCGCTCACCGGCGTCGACCTCACCCTGAATGACGGCGACTTTGTAACCGTGATCGGCGGCAACGGCGCCGGCAAGTCCACGCTGCTCAACATGATCGCCGGCGTGTACCCGCTCGATTCGGGCGTTATCGAGCTCGACGGCACCGACATCTCGCGCCTGAGCGAGTCGCAGCGCGCCAAGTACCTGGGCCGCGTGTTTCAGGACCCCATGCGCGGTACCGCTGCCGACATGCAGATTGCCGAGAACTTGGCCCTCGCCAAGCGTCGCGGCCAGCGTCGCGGCCTTTCGTGGGGCGTCACCAAGGCCGAGAAAGATGAGTACGTTGAGCTGCTCAAGCGCCTGGACCTTGGTCTGGACACGCGTCTCAACGCCAAGGTCGGCCTGCTCTCGGGTGGCCAGCGCCAGGCACTCACCCTGCTGATGGCCACGCTCACCAGGCCGCGCCTGCTGCTGCTCGACGAGCACACTGCGGCCCTCGACCCCAAGACGGCCTCTAAGGTGCTCAACCTGACCGAGGAGATCGTCGACGAGAACCACCTGACCACGCTCATGGTCACGCACAACATGAACGACGCCATCCGTCTGGGCAACCGTCTGATCATGATGCACGAGGGCCATGTGATCTACGACGTGGCCGGCGACGAGAAGAAGTCGCTCACCGTGGCCGACCTGCTGCAGAAGTTCGAGGAGGTCTCGGGCGGCGAGCTCGCCAACGACCGCATGCTACTAAGCTAACGACTTAGAAAACCACCACAAAGGGGACAGGCACCTTTGTGGTGGTTTTTGTTAAGAACTAAGGAGACTGCCATGAAAAGACTCGTCCCCCGCCTTGCGTTAGCCGCCGCGTTGTTTGCCGGCTCGCTCGCAGGCATCCCAAGCCTCGCTTTCGCGGGGAACCTGCCCGCCGCTATTGACGGCTCCGTGGCCGTCATGCACACCAACGATATCCACGGCAGCTACAAGTACAGCTACAACGCAAGCAAGGGCACCGGCACTGTGGGCTTTGACGGACTGGCGGTTCTCTATAGCGCCCAGGGCAGCGCCCCCGATCTTTTGCTCGATGCGGGCGATACCTTCCACGGGCAGTCCTTTGCCACTATGAGCGAGGGCAAGAGCATCGCCGAGCTCATGGACACCTTCTACGCCGACGGCTACGACGCAACCACGCCAGGCAACCACGACTGGAGCTACGGCGCGGACAAACTCCGCACCATGACCGGCTACAGCACCACCGGCACGCCCTTCGCCATGCTCTGCGCGAATGCAACGTCCTCGAACGGCGTATGGAGCTCGAGCATCACGAAGACGCTCGATCGCACCTGGGAGGATAGCGAGGATCACTCCACATTCGACTACAAAATCAAGGTCGGCGTCGTCGGAGCCATGGATGAGTCGCTAGGTTCCTCGCTGCGCGCGGACCTGGTCGCGGGCACCAGCTTTTCGAGTGCCGCGAACGCCATCAATGCCGAGGCAGAGCAGCTGCGCAAGGAGGGCTGCGATGTTGTTGTGTGTATCGCGCACACGCTCGACGCAAAGACCTTTGCCACGCGGCTCCGTGGCGTCGATGCCCTTATCGCAGGCCACGAGCACATCAACCTTAACGAGAAGGTGACGGGAGCCGACGGCAAGACGATCCACGTTGTCGAGGCAGGCAGCGCCTTTGCCGAGGTGGGGCTGCTTTCCATTCCGTACAAATACGACACGAATGGCACCGAGACGACCGACGATGACACGGTCACGGTCCCTGCAGACGGCAGCGACGAGAAGCTCTACACCGCCAAGAACGTCAACGACCTTTTGACAGACCCCGACAAGGGCTCCGACTACCAAAGCCGCCTTGAAGCCGTCCGCAACAAGATCAAGCCGCTCGACGAGGACTTTGAAAACGAATCGAACAAGGTGCTCGGCACATCCACCACCAACTATTTCTACGGCGAGGACGCCGCAGGCACGCATGGTTGGGAAATGGTGCGCACCACCGATTTCCGCCCCAGCAAGGAGGGCGACACCACCAAGGCCCAGACCATCGGCCACGTGATTTGCGACTCCTATCTTGCCCTGACGGGCGCGGACTTCGCTATCGAAAACGCTGGCGGCATCCGCGGCGGCATCGCGGCGGGCAACGTGACCGCCGGCAACGTCATCGCCATCTCGCCCTACGGCAACACCGTGGAGACCTGGACCATGACCGGCGCGGACTTCCTCGCAGCGCTCGAGCACTCGCTACAAATCAGCGACGATTGCAACGACAGCTACGAGCTTCAGCAAGCCTACGTGGCGGCCGGTCACACCGAGCAGGAGGCGCAAGACGAGTACAAGTGGCGCGATGACTCTGGCAGCGTCCTCTCCTTTGGCGGCATCAACGTGACGATTGATTGGACGCAGCCCGAAGGCAAGCGCATCGTGAGTGCCACACTCACCAAAGACGACAGCACGCTCGATCCCACCAAGACCTATACCGTCGCCATCAACAACTACATCATCACCAACACGACTGACTTTCCCACTTTCGCAAACGCCACCAAGCGCACCGAGTGGGGTACCTGCGAGTCAGCGCTAAGGGCGCTGATCGGGCAGGACAGCTGGGAGAGCAAGATGACCTCGCTCGCGGGCACCATCAGCTTTGGCTCCGCTGCCGTGGACCCCACGCCCACACCGGCCCCGACGCCTAAGCCCTCGCCTAAGACGGACACGACGACCACGAAGGTCATCACCAAGAAGACGACCGGTAAGCTCGCCGCAACGGGAGACCGCACGCTGGCAGTAGTTGGCGCGTGCCTTATCGGCGGCATCATCGTCATCATGCTCGGCATTATCTGGAAGCGTCGACGCTAAGCTACACCGCCGGGCCTTACAGCCCCGCCGCGTAAACCTTATATCGAGCACAGAAGCCCGTCCGAATGTGATCGGACGGGCTTCTTGGTGGGTATCATGGTTGGACGATCATTAGGAGGTTTTCCCTACATGGAATTGTTTGAGCCGATTCTTCATTTCTTTGAGCAACGGTGGGTCCACAACATCATCTGGGCCGTCATCTTGGCGATAGGCACCGCCGTCGCCGCCAAGGTCGTATCCAAGACCCTGAACCATCTGCTTAACCGAGACGATAACCCGCTTCCGGCATCGAGTATCTTCATCAATATCGCGCGCGCCGTCATCTGGATGATCGGCGGCAGCTTTATCCTCGACAACTGCTTTGGCATTAACGCAAACGCGCTCGTCGCCGCTCTTGGCGTCGGCGGCATCGCTATCTCGCTCGGCTTTCAGGACACGCTGTCAAACCTTATCGGCGGCATGCAAGTGACCTTTATGGGCATCATCAAACCCGGCGACAATATCGAGGTCGGCGGCGTATCCGGCGTGGTCCAAGACATCACTTGGCGCCATACAACGATTGAGGATGCCTGTGGACAGACCATCATCGTCCCCAACTCCAACATTTCCAAGAACACGCTCGTGCACCTCATGCCCTTTGGGCGTGTGGCTGTGCCTGTTGCCGTAAAGGACACGTCTAAGTGGGCTTCCCTTGACGTGCTGGCAGACGAGCTCACGAGCGCAACCAAAACGGCCGTCTCGCCCATCTCGGGCTTTGACAAGGAGCCCTACGTACTCTTTAGCGAAATCGGCGACTTTGGCATCAAAGGAAAGATCATCTTTATCGTCAGCGACGACAGCACTACTTTCACGGCAGCCGACGCCTGCATCCGCGCCATCGCCCCCATCATCGCCTAAACCACCGCAAAGGGGTCAGGCATCTTTGTAGTGGTTTTCATTCGTGGTACCATGGTTCATATAGTTGTTTAAACGACTAAGGGAGCAACATTATGGAAGAGGCCTATCGTCAAGCACGCAAGCGCGGCGAGCAAGGACGTCGACGCGCCATTAGCCAAAGCGAGCATCCATACCTTACGGACCTCGATAGCTTGGTTGCTCAGCTCCCCTTAGGTCAGCGAGAGAATGTCGGCCTGCGGGATATTCCGCTCGAAATGGTCGTCGGCACGGTCACCAAGGGCCGTCAGTCCGCCTTTTCGTGTAACTTTATGCCCCTGCTTCCGTTTAGCACCGAGTTCGCCCGCAAGTGGTCCAACCTCTACGACATCCAGGTGACCGAGGGCTATCGCGACCCCGTCATCGTCACCGAGTTCATGCATCGGTTCTATGTCCAAGAAGGCAACAAACGCGTCAGTGTCCTCAAATTCCTAGACGCCCCGACGGTTTCGGCCAAGGTCACCCGTCTCTACCCCGGCACATGGGATTCCGTCGAAAGCCGCCTGTACGGCGAGTTCTGCGCGTTTTGGCGCGTCTGCCCCCTATACGAGATCGAGTTCTCGCGTGAGGGAAGCTACGAAACGCTCGCGAAGATGCTCGGTCAGAACCTTATCGAAAAATGGCCGCAGAAAAAGGTCGACTACCTACGCCACACCTTCCTGCTCTTTAAGCGCGCCTACCTTCGCGCAGGCGGCGACCACCTGGACATTACGCCTGCCGACGCCATGCTCGTCTACCTCAATGTGTACAACCAGGACCGCCTGCTGGATACGCCGACGGATATCGTCGTAAACCGCCTGTGCAAGATCTGGCGCGAGCTGGTCATTGCCGGCAAAAATGACGAGGACAAGGTCGATCTTGTCGAAGCACCGAGCGTCGACGAGGAGGAGACGCCCGCCAAGTCCACCTCTGGCGTGCTCAACTTCTTTATGGGCAAGACCGTCTACTCGACGTCCAACCCCCTGCGCATCGCCTTTATCCATGAGTTCCCCTGTGCGACGTCGAGCTGGGACAGCCTGCACGACCAAGGGCGTCAGTATCTCGATGAGCACTTTGGCGGTATCGTGCGCACCGAGGCGTTCGAGGACTGTCACGATCCGGATGTGTTCTACGCCGCCGTGGAAACGGCTGTCAAACATGGAGCAAACGTCATCTTCTCGACCTCGCACCGCCTGATGGAATACACACTCAGAGCTGCCGTTGAGTATCCCCAGGTTCGGTTCCTTAACTGCTCTATCGGCCTTCCCCACCAAAGCGTCCGTTCGTACTTTGGCAAGATGTACGAGGCCAAGTTCCTCCTGGGCGCCCTTGCCGCCAGCATGGCGGACAACCATCGCATCGGCTACCACGCGTCGGTCTTCGCATCCGGCGCGCTCAGCGAGATCAATGCCTTTGCCATCGGCGCCTCGCTGCTCGACCCCCGCGCGCAAATTATCCTCACCTGGGGCGATGTGCCCGCCGGCGGTCTTGCCGAGGCCATGTGCCGCGAAGGCGTGAGCGTCATGACCGGCGCTGACATGTCAAAGTCGCTCGAAGACCCTACGGCCTACGGACTCCACCGCCTGGTCGATGGCAAGGTTTCCGGCATCGCCATGCCGGTATGGAACTGGGGCCGTTACTACGAGCTCATCGTTCGCAGCCTTCTGCACGGCACGTGGGACGAGACCAGCGATGACAACCAAGTGCGCGCCGTCAACTACTGGTACGGCATGAGCTCCGGCGTTATCGACATCCGTTACGCTCCGGGCCTACCCTACCAGACGCGCAAACTCGTGCAGTTGCTCCGCAACGGCATTGTCGAGGGATCCATCAACCCCTTTGGCGGCGAGCTCCACAGTCAGAACGGCGTGGTACAGATCGAAGGCTTCCCTCCGCTGCCGAGCACGCAGATTGTCGAGATGAATTGGCTGGCGGATAACGTGGTAGGCACCATTCCGCAGCTCGACGATGAGCCGAAAGTCCCTGCCCTATGAAAATCCTTGCCATAGCCGATACCGAAGAACGATGCCTTTGGGAGTGCTTTCGCAAGGAACGCTTTGAGGGAGTCGACCTGATTTTGTCCGCCGGCGATCTGGACCCGGACTATCTTGAGTTTTTGGTTACGGTCATCAACAAACCGCTCATCTACGTGCGCGGCAATCACGATGACCGCTACGCACGTCATGCACCGGGTGGATGTATCTGCGTAGAGGACAGCGTGTACACGTACCGAGGGATTCGCATTGCGGGCCTTGGCGGGTCCATGCGTTATCGCGACGGCGCCAACATGTACACCGAACGCGAGATGTCCAAGCGCATGCGTAAGCTGTCGCGTAAGGTTAGGATGGTCGGCGGGTGCGACATTCTGCTTACCCATGCACCCGCCGCCGGTATGGGTGATCTGGACGATCTGCCGCATCGAGGATTCGAGTGCTTTAACACAGCACTCGAATCCTGGAATCCCGACTACATGGTGCACGGGCATGTGCACCAAAGCTACGGTTGTGATTTTCAGCGCGAGCGTCAGCATGTGTGTGGAACGACGATCATCAACGCCTGCGGCTATACGCAGTTTGAGCTCGACCAGACGCACTACCCCATCCGTGGCTGGCAGGCAGCCTGGCTCAACTCGCAAACCATGCGCCGCGAGCTCAAGCGCCACGAGGCCATTGAGTCCTCTACCGCCAGAACACCCTGGTAACCACCTCAAAGGGGACGCTGTCCCCTTTGAGGTGGTTTTGGCACGCGATAGCAAGAAACCCGGTCCTGCGCAGGGCAAAACCGGGTTTCTTTAGCAATGCTTGCTTTGCTCAGGCAGTAACTAGCAGTTACTCAGCTAGGAAGTCACGCTGGACAGCGGGATCGACCTTGACGCCAGGGCCCATGGTGGAAGACACGGAGATGGACTTGACGTACTTGCCCTTAGCAGAAGAGGGCTTGACGCGCAGGATCTCGGTGTACAGTGCAGCGTAGTTCTCGACGAGCTGCTGCTCAGAGAAGGACTTCTTGCCCAGGGGCACGTGGCAGATGCCGTAGCGGTCGGCGCGGTACTCAACGCGGCCAGCCTTGAGCTCGGAGACCATCTTGGCGACGTCCATGGTCACAGTGCCGAGCTTGGGGTTCGGCATGAGGCCACGGGGACCAAGGATCTTACCGATGCGGCCAACCTTGGCCATCATGTTCGGCGTAGCGATAGCGGCGTCGAAGTTGATCTCGCCCTTCTGAATCTGGGCGACGAGCTCGTCGGAACCGATGATGTCGGCGCCGGCAGCCTCAGCCTCGCGGGCCTTCTCGCCCTCGGCGAAGACGGCAACACGAACGGTCTTGCCGGTGCCGTGGGGCAGGGAGATGGAACCACGGATGTTCTGGTCAGCCTTACGAGTATCGATGCCCAGACGGAAGTGGGCCTCGACGGTCTCGTCGAACTTGGCGGTGTCGAGCTCCTTGATGAGCTTGGCAGCCTGAAGGGGGGTGTAGAGCGTGGCGCGGTCGATCTTCTCGGCAGCGGCGTTATAGCTCTTACCATGCTTAGCCATGTGCATTACCTCCTGTGGTTAAACGGGCGTGAGCCCTCCCACATCGTATCGTGTGCCCTATTGCACACATTTAACGGGCGCCCCGGTCGGAGCACCCGTCGTTACCATAAGAAATCGCTACTCAGCGATGGTGACGCCCATGGAACGGGCGGTACCGGCGATGATCTTCTTGGCGGCGTCAATGTCGTTGGCATTGAGGTCCGGCATCTTGATCTCGGCGATCTTGGTGAGCTGCTCCTGGGAGAGCTGACCAACCTTGTCGGCCTGGGGCTTAGCGGAACCAGACTTGAGGTTCAGCTCCTTCTTGATGAGGTGAGCCGCCGGCGGGGTCTTGGTGATGAAGGAGAAGGACTTATCCTCGTAGACAGAGATCTCAACGGGGATGATGTCGCCCTTCTTGTCCTGCGTCTCGGCGTTAAAGGCCTGGCAGAACTGCATGATGTTCACGCCAGCAGCGCCCAGGGCGGGGCCGACGGGAGGAGCGGGGTTAGCTGCACCAGCAGGAATCTGGAGCTTAATGACGTTGGCAACCTTCTTCTCAGCCATGGTCATTCCTTTCGAATCACGAGTGTGAAGTACTTGCTATATCGTAAGCACGCACGTGTTAGAAGCACTCCTGAGATGAGCAGTCACAGAAGAAGCACGCTTGCGCGAACGGACGAAAACTTAAGCGATGACAGCGACCTGGTTAAAGTCGAGCTCGACCGGCGTCTCGCGGCCAAAGATCATTAGCGTGACCTTGAGCTTGCCAGCCTCGGTGTTAACCTCGGAGACCTTGCCATCAAAGTCGGTAAGCGGGCCATCGGTGACGCGGACGGACGTGCCGACCTGAATATCAACCGAGGTGCGCTTGGGCGAATCGCCCTTACCGGGACGACGAGTCATCTTGTTGTACTCGTCGCGGGAAAGCGGTGCGGGCTTACCGTTGCCGCCCAGGAAACCGGTGACGCCGGGCGTGTTGCGAACACACGTCCAAGCATCGTCATCCATCTCCATGCGGACCAGGACATAACCCGGGAAGATCTTGGAATCCTTGGTCTCGCGCTTGCCACCCTCTTTGATCTCGGTGACGCGCTCCATAGGAATCTCGATATCAAAGATACGGTCCTGCATGCCCATGGTCTCGATACGATGCTCGAGATCGGACTTTACGCGGTTCTCGTATCCAGAGTAAGTGTGAACGACGTACCAACGCTTAGACATGGTTTAGCCCCTCAATCCAGAGAACAGAGCAAGAGCCTCGCCAAAGCCAGCATCGAGCAGAGCGATGACGACGCCGACGACGATCAGAGAAGCGCAAACGACGACCGAGTAGTTCACGAGCTCCTTCTTATCGGGCCACGTGACACGCTTCATCTCGGACTTGACCGAAGCGAAATACTTCTTGGTGCGGGCGAAGAAACCAGGCTTCTCGTTCTTCTTGGACTTCGCAGCCTTCTCGTTCTTCTTGGCAACGGCCTTCTTGGCCTCAACCTTGGAGTTGGCGGCAGCGCTGTTGGCAGGTGCCGGCTGCTGAGCCTTCTTCTTGTTCTTCTTGTTGGCCATTTGGGTTACCTCCGCGCAATGCGCTTATACATGAGTAAACCGTAAGCTCCCAAGTGGGAGCTTACGGAATAATGACTGGCACGCCAGGAAGGACTCGAACCCTCAACACTCGGTTTTGGAGACCGATGCTCTACCAATTGAACTACTGGCGTATGTGACTAGAGACTAGCGAGTCTCTTTGTGCAGCGTGTGGTGACGGCACCAGGGGCAATACTTCTTGATCTCCATACGATCAGGCATGGTCGACTTGTTCTTGGTGGTCGTATAGTTGCGGCGCTTGCACTCAGTGCACGCAAGAGTAACTAGAGTACGCATGTATCCTGAACCTTTCATTTCCGCCCCGTACGGGCACGAGTTGTTACTTTATCAGCTCCACGTAAGTGCTGTCAATGAAAACCTCGAGTCAATTGGTTCTCGGTGGATCCATTCATATTTGGAACACATCAATGAAGCCATCGTGAGCTAATCGACGGTGCACCCAGGACCATTATCGATCCTCTCGACACCAGCAACGGCTCAATATCCATTGCAGAAAAGAACCCGGCACCCATATAAGTGCCGGGTTCTCTAAGTCAGCTATATCAGAGAGCTAATTTACTCAATGATCGTGGAGACGATGCCCGAACCGACGGTGTGGCCACCCTCGCGGATAGCGAAGCGCAGGCCCTCCTCCATGGCGATCGGGTGAATGAGGTCGCCCTCGATGGTGATGTGGTCACCAGGCATAGCCATCTCGGTGCCCTCGGGGAGCTTGACCGTACCGGTAACGTCGGTGGTACGGAAGTAGAACTGAGGACGATAACCATCGAAGAACGGAGTGTGACGGCCGCCCTCCTCCTTGGTCAGAACGTAGATCTCACCGGTGAACTTGGTGTGCGGGGTAACCGAACCGGGCTTGCAGAGAACCTGGCCGCGCTCGATGTCCTCACGCTTGATGCCGCGGAGCAGCAGACCGACGTTGTCGCCAGCCTCGCAGAAGTCCATGGACTTACGGAACATCTCGATACCAGTAACGACGGTGTTCTGGGTATCCTTGATGCCGACGATCTCGACGGGTTCGTTGAGCTTGAGCTCACCGCGCTCGACACGGCCAGTAGCAACGGTACCACGGCCGGAGATGGTCATAACGTCCTCAACGGCCATCAGGAACGGGAGGTCGTTGTTACGAGCAGGCGTCGGGATGTACTCGTCGACGGCCTTCATGAGCTCGCGAATGGCGTCCATCCACTTGGCGTCGCCCTCGAGAGCGCCCAGAGCGGAGCCACGGATGACGGGGATGTCGTCGCCGGGGAAATCGTACTCGGAGAGGAGCTCACGGGTCTCCATCTCGACGAGGTCGATGAGCTCGTCATCGTCGACCATGTCGCACTTGTTCAGGAAGACGACGATGTAGGGAACGCCGACCTGACGGGCGAGCAGGATGTGCTCGCGGGTCTGAGCCATGGGGCCGTCGGTAGCAGCGATGACCAGGATAGCGCCGTCCATCTGAGCAGCGCCGGTGATCATGTTCTTGATGTAGTCAGCGTGGCCCGGGCAGTCAACGTGAGCGTAGTGACGGTCAGCGGTCTCGTACTCAACGTGGGAGACGGAAATCGTAATGCCGCGCTCGCGCTCCTCGGGAGCCTTGTCGATGTTCTCGAACGCAGTGAAGTCAGCCTTGCAGCCCTCGGTCTCGGAGAGAACCTTGGTGATGGCAGCGGTCAGCGTGGTCTTGCCGTGGTCGACGTGACCAATGGTGCCGATGTTAACATGCGGCTTAGTGCGCTCAAACTTCTCTTTGGCCATAAAGCCCTCCTCTTAACAGGTCGTCCCCGGACGGGACTTTGCCTTTATACCATAGTGGCCTCTCAACATACTATTGAGAAGCCACCGTGTTACCTATGGTAGCGGTGACTGGATTCGAACCAGTGACGCCACGGGTATGAACCGTGTGCTCTAACCAACTGAGCTACACCGCCGGATGGAGCCTGCAACCAGACTTGAACTGGTGACCTCTTCGTTACCAACGAAGTGCTCTACCGACTGAGCTATACAGGCACTTGACGGGTGGGAGCTATAGGATTCGAACCTATGTAGGCAGAGCCAACGGGTTTACAGCCCGTCCCCATTAACCACTCGGGCAAACTCCCAATCGTTCAAGTATCCGCAGGTCCTTTGGTCTTTTGGACCGCCGCCCCCGCGAACGAAAAAGATAATACGATGCAACCTTGGGGGCTGTCAACGAAAACCTCTAGATACACGGTGCCGGGCGTATCTATATAGCTGTGACCTGCGGTTTTGTTGAGTTTGGATATGAAGGACGGTGGTTTTGGATACTGAGGTGACGTTTCCCGAGGTAACACTTTGGTGTAGTGGAGTACACCTTCAGTATCGAACTTCGATACCGGCTTATTTGCACCTATATATAGGTCGAGATCGGGCTTCCACGCCACGATCGAGCGTGGATTATCTCCCACTTTTAGCGCGGCTCTAAGGCCAAAGTGGCAGATTATCCACGTTCATTCTCCAGGCGAGAGAACTGTAAAGCCGCAACTACTCGGGCCAGGCCAAAGTAGACCCATAGAGCGGCTCCCCCTTGGTGCAGGGGTAGCGACTCAAGTAACACGACGATAGCAAGTCGAAAAAATAAGTCATGGCGTATTTCGAATAAACGCCGAGTCGGTCAATTCCGTTTCCCGCATTACCAAGACGATATACACGGTCAAAAGACCTCGATTTGTCATCGTTGCTAAACGCAGTAATTAGAATCTTCCTGCCCGAACGGCAATCAAGATACTCACGCGCCTGTGACGCAAATAGCCCGGAGACCGATACGAGAATTATCAATGACTGCGAAGCGTCTCCCATGTTTTTCAATTCCGCGACGTTAGCCCCAGCAACTATGCGAACTATCTTGCCCGCATAAAACATTTCCTGCTGAAATCGTACGAGATTGGCGCTCACATTATTGGTGCACCAGATTTCAACGTTTTTATGGCCATCAATTTCGTCGACAAGATGCTTAATAGCGATATCGGACACGCCGCTTTCAACCTCAGCGAACATCTCGATCATGCGAACGTCGAGCTCTGCCCTGTATTCCTCGTAGCCAAATTCCTCCTCTCGATGGCTTAAGTCGCTTGGAAAGACTGACTGAGTAAATGATTCTTTCAAATCGCTAAGAGACTGGTAGCCCAATCGATTGCAGAAACGACGAACAGCGGAACGGGTCACGAATGCATCGCGGGTTATTGCGGCAACATTGATTTCGCTCGAACGCCTAATGTGAGCGATGAGATATCGAGCGATGGCGGCATCGTTTGACCCAAACTCGCTGTTGATGATGGAGCTAATGCGATTGAGCACATCGAAGTCATTGATATTCACGTGATCCCTCTTTCCGCTCTCCTCGAAATCATAGTTCATTTATTGAATCAAACAGCTTTGGTCGTTCTCCTATGATTCAAATCAGTTGACGTCATCTTAATCGTAATTCCGCCACACGTATCCACCGTGTTGAATGATGGAAAGGGGATTCATGGGCAACGTGAACAACATCCCGTTTCTCTGGGGTTCCGCCACGGCGTCTTATCAGTGCGAGGGTGCCTGGAACGAAGACGGCAAAGGCCTTGGCGAGTGGGATTTCTTTAACCACACAAGCAATAAGAACATCAACCATGTTGACGGTGATGTATCTTGCGACTTCTACCATCGCTATGAAGAAGATATCCGCATGATGAAAGAAGGCGGACAAAACACCTATCGCTTCTCTCTTTCATGGAGTCGAATCATCCCCACGGGTATCGGCGAAGTGAATGAAAAGGGTATCGATTTTTATAATCGGGTCATTGATTGCTGCCTCGAAAATGGCATAGAGCCCAACGTTACGCTGTTCCATTACGATCTGCCATTCACGCTTGCTTGCAAAGGCGGATGGCTGAACAACGATATGGCAGAGTGGTTCTGCAAATACGCCAAGATTTGCTTTGAGCGCTTTGGAGACCGCGTCAAAATCTGGGCTACCGTTAACGAGCCGCATTTCTACAGCTACTGCGTAAACATGTTGGGCAACTATCCCCCCAATCGATCGCTCGACGTTCAGTCGTACATGCAGTTTCAGTACAACCTGATGCGCGCAAGCGCACTCGCAGTCCGAGCATATCGTCAAATGGGCTACGACGGCATCATCGGCGCCGTCCACGATGGCGGCGTTGTCGAACTCGACCCGGCAACCGAGCACCCCGATGACGTATTTCGATACGCAGACTTTTTCGCCAATCGCATGATTCTGGCACCAGCACTTCAGGGTCAACTGCCGCCAGAAATGGACGAAATCCTTGAAAAACTTGGCGTCTCGCTCTATCGATCCCCAAATGACGTAGAAGAATTCAGAGACGGTAAAGTCGATTTTATTGGACTCAACGTGTATTGCCGAGAGTATGTAACCGACTGGCACGGTGGAGAGCTTGCCGTTTCGGCGAACAATAAGGGCGGTTCGAGCAAAAAGGTCGAAGGAAAATGCATTGCGCCCTTGTTTGAAAGCGCCCGCGACAGCAATGTTCCCCGCAATAAATGGGGCCGCGAAATACTCCCAAGTTGCATGTATTCAACCATCATGGATGTCCACGAGCGCTATGACGCGCCCCGCATCTTTATTACGGAAAACGGACATGGCGCCTATGAGCAACCAGACGCAGACGGAATGATCCACGATGATGACCGCATCGAGCTTCTGGGCCAGTTCATCGAGCACATGATGAGGGCTAAGCGCGACGGCGCGCGCGTTGAGGGCTACTACCTCTGGTCGACGATGGATCTGTATAGCTGGATCAACGGCTACGAAAAACGATACGGACTTGTCCATATCGACTTCGAGAACAATCTGGAGCGCACCCCCAAAAAGAGCTGGTATTGGTACCGAGACCTTATCTCGAAGTATCAGGAGCAGGAAGGTTAGGAGAAAGAGATGAAATATCAGGCAATGTCCGAAACAGTCTTAAAGGCTGTTGGCGGCAAAGAGAACATTACATCGGTAACTCATTGTGCGACGCGCCTTCGCATCGACGCACGAGACACCTCGATCATCGATCTCCAGCTCGCCAAATCGGCCGACCAGGCGCTCGGGGCAGTAGTCAGCGGTGGCCAGCTTCAGGTGATCATCGGCCCCAACGTCACCGAGGCTTACAACGACTTCCTCGACTTCGCGGGAATCGAAGTCGGCGGTGGCACGGTTGCCGACGATGCCCAAACCGCCAAAGACCTTGCAGAAGGCATTAAAAGCGGTAACACCGCCATGGGCTTGATTGAGAAATTCGGGAACGTCTCTGCACAGGTATTCATGCCCATCGTCCCGGCGCTCATCGTTGGCGGACTCATTCTTTCGATCAAGAATCTCCTGGTCAATTATTATGGATTGAGCACCGATAGCGGAACCGCCCAGGTTCTGCTGGCGATCTTCAGCGCCTCATTTAGCTTCCTGCCCGTTTACCTCGGCTATCAGCTCGCCGCCGTCATGAAGATGCAGCCTATCATGGGCGCACTGCTGGGCGCAATCATGATTAGCTCGTCTATTAGCGGTGCTGAGGGTCTCGACTTTCTTGGCATCCCCATCCCGACGAATGACTACTCGAGCACGGTGGTGCCAATCGTACTGGGCGTTGTGTTCATGTACTTTGTTGATCGCGGTCTTCAGAAAATCATCCCCGACATTACCAAACTGTTCTTGAAGCCGCTGCTCACCATGTTCATCGTCGTGCCTGTTGAGCTGATTATCCTCGGCCCCGCCGGCAGCATGATGGGCTACGCGCTGAGTGATGCCGCCACGTGGCTCATGGATAACGTGGCATTTATCGCTACTCCAATCCTTGCAGCCCTTAACCCCTATTTTGTCATGCTCGGTCTTGATAAGGCCTACATCGCGATCGAAGTTACGAGCTTGGCGCAGCTCGGCTGGGCGCCCATCATCTTTGGCTTCATCTCAAACCTCTGCATTGGCGGCACGAGTCTCGCCTTGGCAACTGCAATGAAAGGCAACAAGGAGAAGAGAGGTATGGTCACCACGGTTGCCGTCACCGCACTCTGTGGCGTAACTGAGCCCGCATTTTACGGCTGCCTCATCGAGCGTCCCCGCCTGCTTGTCGGCACGGCAATCGGCGCCCTCTGCGCGGGACTCCCTGCAGGTATCTTCGTCCTGAAGGAGTATGTTGCGGGAGCATGCCCCGGTCTTCTTTCTGCGCTGATCTTTATCGCTCCCGATGGATCCATGGGCAACTTCGTTCTGGCGTGCGTTGTCGCCGTCATCGCCATCGTCGTCTCGTTCATCGCTGCACGCGTGATCATCAAGAAGAATCCCAACTATATTGAGTAGATGCCCGCTGCTTGCATTGGGGACATCCTCGGCAGACCATTAGCAAGAACCCAAGAAGTCCCTTAGGAGCTCGATTAATCCATTCGGATTCCTCAGGCACAAACGACCCCGATTCCACAATGAAATCGGGGTCGTCGTTTCTAAAGCCTTCGATAGACAATCGGTGTTTACCTTAGCTCCCTATCCAAGTTAATTATCCACGCTCGTTCTCCGGTCGGAAGATTTTCTTCGCTCGCGTGTCCAGAAATCCACGCTCGAGCAGAACATCCAGGTCCGCACCCGCCCTTGTCTCGATCTGTAACAGCAAGAGGCCTATTCCGCTTCTACATGTTACAGATCAAGATATTCCTAAAACACCCTAAGTTTCATCTCAATCTGTAACAGTTAGATGCCAAATATCGGTCTTGGTGTTACAGATTTAGACAAACTGGAGGACGAGACAAACCAAAAACGGGATGGGCGCTAACCTGATGGCGCGCCACCTAAATAGAAACGGGCTCTGTCCCATATAGAGACAGAGCCCGAAACTCTCATGGAGCCAGTGACAGGAATCGAACCTGCAACCCACTGATTACAAATCAGTTGCGCTACCGTTGCGCCACACTGGCACACTTGGCGCTTTCGCGCGAAGCCTGTTAAGAATAATGGAATTGCGGACGGGGCGCAACAGGCCGCACGGCGTTATATAAATATGCAAAATCCAGCAACAGCGCGTACCAGGCCCGTTCATTTCTGTCAGTGCGCCCTCAATCTTAAAACCATTCGCCAGAACGAATAGTTTTAATTACAATTGGCTATATAAAACTATTCGTTCTGGCGAAGGGTTTCGCGATGTTGACTACCAAGGAAGCAGCCGAGCTGCTCGGCATCAGCCCGCGCAGGGTGCAGGAGCTCATTAAGAACGGCGCGCTGACCGCCCGCAAGGCTTCTGGCGTGTGGCTCATCGACAAAGACAGCGTAGACGCGCGACTCCGCTCCGCAACCAAAAGAGGGGGACGACCTCGTCGTGGGCATGGGAAAAGCGAAGTCGCATTTACCCTCATGAACCGCACGCACGAAGTAGCCCAACTGGTCTACAGCACATCGCGAAAAGACTTTACCCACATCGGCGCCGACATCGATTACGCCCACGCCCCTATTGGAGTATTTGGCCCTAATAGCCCCATATCGCTCGACTCCTTCCGCATCTGGTGGCGCGGCCGCGGTATTCCGCTCGCACGCATTGGGCTAGCCTCCCTGCTTGCAGAAGCCGCAGTCGATGTTCCCGATGAACTCGTACAGCGAAATCTTGGCCTCTCCCTATCCGACCAGTATTGGATTAGACCCCAAGGTTCCGGTCTCGCGTGGGAAGATATTAACTTCTTCAATAACGCCTTTGATGACGTCTCGCTGTCCATTGCGCCCTTTGCCCCAGAGGGAAAAGCGGCTGCCGCAAAGCCCGATAACACGTCGGACGGCAATCTTCAAAAGTACTGGACGTGCGAGGGCGGGCGTCGAATTCTGCATAAGGCAGGAGCGCACCTGAACCAGGAACCTTATAACGAGCTGGTGGCGACCGCGCTCCACCGTCGCATCCTAAACGCCTGCGATTATGTGCCTTACTCACTCGAGGGCACGGGCACTTCCGCCCTGAGCATATGCGATGTCTTCTTAACTGATGAAGAAGAGTATGTCCCTGCGTTCTATGTAAACCAGCACGCAAACGCAGATGAACGACTAACCGACTACGAGCGATACGTAGCAAACTGCGAGGAGCTCGGGGTGGCAGGCGTCAAGGATGCCCTTGACCGCATGATCGCGTGCGACGACATCATCGCCAACTACGATCGTCATTGGCGCAACTTCGGCCTCGTGCGAAACGTCAACTCACTGGCCTGCAGACCAGCCCCCATCTTCGATTCGGGCTCATCGCTCTGGTGCAACATATCTCTAGAGGAGCTTAGGGCAGGAGAGCACAGTTTTGCCAGCGCGCAGTTCCATTCAAGTCCCGCGAAACAAATGTTGCTTGTTGAGGATATGAGCTGGTTTGACGGGGGCAAACTCGATGGTTTTGTCGACGAGGCAATCGAGATTCTGTCTAAAAACGATGCCCTAGCAGCGAGACTGCCTTATCTAAAAGAGGCGTTAACGTGGCGCCTCGAAAGAATGATCGACATCGCTGAATGGAGTTAGCAAGGCAGCATTGCCCCGCCAACTCCCCTACCGTCCGCGCAGGGCCTTGAGCTTGGCCAGGGCATCGGGACTCAGGCGGCTGCCCAGAGTCATCTTGATTTGCGGAGCTTCCTCTGCCTCGTGAACGTCGTTATCGATCTGTTTGATCTCGTCCACCAGCATACGGCTCGAGATGCGCGTGACGCCCTTGCCCATGACGACAGCCTGGATCGTGCCGTCGCTCGATACCACGGAGCACGCGCGGCCTTCCTCACGTGCCTCGATGCAGAGCTTCTGCACCACGGTATCGGCCGAAACACCCGTCGGCGAAAACTCGATGCGCACACCGCGGGCCGGCAGGTTGGGGCGCTCGCTGGAGATATTGCCCGCGCCGTCAAACACGATCACGGCCTCGTAGCGGCCCTGGGCAAACGCGGCGACGTCGTTGATGAGTGCAGTTCGCGCCATATCGTGGACGTCGCTGGAATACGGATCGTCGGAATGGTCGTAGACGAGCTTTTCGTAGCGCGGCGTGCAGTGGATCACGTTGTAACCGTCGACCACCAGCAGCTCGGGCTTGTTGGAGTGCACCGTCGAGACTGGGTCGGCGATAGCCTGCGCAAACGCATTGCCGCCCACGCCGTAGGTCGCGGCCGAAACAATCGGCTTGGCCGAGCCCTCGCCAAAGCGCTTGGCCTTGGACTTGGCACGGTTCTTTTTGGACATGCGTTACTCCTCCCCCATGAGCTCGCCGGCGTTGCGGCGCAGCCACTCAAAGCACAGCGCCGTGGTCGCCTGGGCAACATTGAGGCTCTCGGTCATGCCGCGCTGGGGAAGCTTGGTCAAAAAGTCGCATTTCTCAAGCACCAGGCGCGAGATGCCGTCGCCCTCGGAGCCCATGACGAGCGCCACGCGGCCCTCGAAGGGAGCATCCCAGCAACTGCCTTCGGCGTGCTCAGAGGCACCGCCCACCCAAAAGCCAGCGGCCTTAAGATCGTCGAGTGCACGGGCGATGTTGGGCACCTGCGCGATAGGCAGATGCATGACGGCGCCGGCTGAAGTCTTGTAGCTGCCCACGGTCACGCCGGCGGCACGCTTGTTGGCGATGATGACGCCGGCCGCGCCCACAACCTCGGCGGAGCGCACGATGGCACCAAAGTTGCCGTCGTCAGTCACATGGTCGAGCACCACGACAAGTGCTGGGCCCTCGCCTGCGCGGTCGAGAATATCGACGACATCGGCATAGGGGAAGTTGCCAACCTCGAGCGCGATGCCCTGGTGAGCGCCATGGCTCGACAGTGCGTCGAGCTGCGCGCGCGGCACATACTTAATGCGGACACCCGCGGCGTTGAGGTCGTCGACCAGGCGCGACAAGGCGGCGTCGCGCTCCCCGCCCTCGGCAATGAGCGCGCACTTGATGGGAAAACCGGTGCGTAGCGCCTCGGCGGCAGCACGGCGACCTTCGATAAACTCGCCCTTGGGGACCTGAACGTTGTCGCGGTTGCGATCTCGCTGCGGACGCGCAGCCTGGGCTTGGGAGCGCTCGCGCTGGCCCTTGGGAGTGGCAGCGCGGTCGTTGCGGCGAATCGGACGCGAGCCAGAAGCAGCCTGCTTGCCTCCACGCGGTGCACGCTTGCGATTGTCGGCCATAAAGCGACCTCCTAAATACAACTATCAAACGAAACAAAATAAACGACCGCCCATGAATATTAATTCGGGCGGTCGGTACGGGTTTTCCAAGTGCCCGAGATTGCCGTGAAAGAGGGGCGACGCGTACTTGAGTACGCGAGCGACGGTTTGAACGGCAAGGTCGGGTGCTT
>CAJLAV010000019.1:0-22054 GCA_905204735.1 uncultured Collinsella sp.
GTCAAGTACGGGCATGGCGACCAGCGCGAACTCGGTCGTGAGGAGCGCCGCGAGCGTGCCCGAGGCATGTACGAGACGGTTGAGGACGTGCACGGCCGCCGCCTGCTGCTTATCGATGACGTTATCACCACGGGTGCGACGATGGCAGCGGCTTCGGCGGAACTCAAGCGCGCCGGTGCCACGGCCGTTGATGGCCTCGCTATCGCACGCGTTTGGTAGGGGTGGTTTTGTGGCAGTGAAGATTGAGCGGCGCAACGAGTCGACAGACGAACAGCTGGCGGCTTCCGTAATCCTAACAGGCGCCTCGGCGCTACGCATGATGCGCGCCGAGCGCCGAAAAATGGGTTACATCAGCTGGAGGGACCTCAATCCCGATGAAGAGCGCCGTGTGCTGCGCACGTCGTCGCCCTCGACCGAGGACATCTATCTTCCCGACTTGGTGCGGATTGGGGCCGCAAGCGGCGAGGTGCAAGAAGGTCTTTGCTTGCTGGTGGGATCTGCGGCGCAGCGCCGCCGCATGCCTGGCGTGGGCTGGTCCGTATGCTCCGGGTTGCCCGCCGGCTCGATTCTAGAGGTAGAACCGGGGGTGTACAGTCTATCTCCCGAGGCCCTTTGTGTTGCCGTTGCGCGCGAGGTCGGCTGCATCCAGGCGTTTGCCCTGGCCCAGGAACTATGCTCTAAGATTTCACTGAGCGACCGCGGGAAGTATCTGCCTCCCTACACCTCGCCTGTTACGAATAAACTTGCAAAGGACAAGGACCAGCCAGCAGATGTGGGCTACTTTGAGGTTGAGCCGGTGCTGACGCCCGATCGTCTGGCAGATTACCTCGCGGCATGCAAGGGGAATGTGGCCAAACAGCTGCTGCGCCTGTGTCCCTACCTGTCAGAAAATCTGCGCTCGCCCATGGAGTGCATCATGCTCGCTCTGTTTTCGCTTCCGTTTTCCTATGGCGGATTTGCCTGCGGTCCCTTTAAGACCGACTACAAGATCGAGTTCGATGACCGTGCGCAGGCAATCTCGGGGATGCCGCATGCAGTTTGCGATGCGTATCAGGAAGCAGCCCAGTTTGACCTGGAATACAACGGTGAGCTGGGCCATTCCTCCCGGAGGGGACGTATCCATGATGAAAAACGCAACACGGGCTTGATTACTATGGGAATCGAGGTCGCGACGGTTAACAACGAAATGCTCTGCGACATGGAAGCGATGGAAGCGCTCGCATGGCGCATCCACCAGCGCATGAGTAAGCGATATCGCAACCGTGTTGACGCTCGCAGAAAGAAACAAGAGGCGCTATTTAACACGTTGCGGGCGTGTTTTGGGCTTAAACCCGCCTAACAATGCTCTGAAACAGGGGGTTGGATATATGCTTTGGCCAAAATATAGCAAATATGAGTACTGCTACAAATTCAGTAACAGCAAAATCAGGGATTTTGGGACTGGAAGATGGCGTAAATTAGAAAATTATTAAACAAATGTGGAATATCCTGGCATCAATCTGACGTTATAGAGCGTGAAAACAGCTTGCAGAGCCAAAAACTCCTGCTACTAAATTGGTAACAGTACTCATATTTGCTATTTTTTGGCCACGGCGCCCTAAGACGGGTGTGTTGGGGCTTTCCATAGGGGAGCGACGGGCTTAATCAGAGCGCGTGCGGCCCGTCCTGACCTGCGAAATCTGTACTCGCGATGCGAATAACGCCCCTAACCTTAAACTTTAGCTTGAACTTAGCTATAATGCGCTTCGTTCCTACCAGGCTGTGGTTGCGGACGGACGAAATGCCCGTCCTAGTCCAAGACAGACGCGGTCAAAGGGATCCACGTAAGCGACCGCGTGCGCGCGGCGCGATCATGGCGCGTCCTAGATGTAAGCCGCACCGTCCGTTCTACTTTCTTTGGGGCAATACCGCCTCGCGGGCGAGCGGGTCAGTCGTGAAGGTGGCTGCGGCCTCCCGAGCAAACACCCCGGTGCGCAAGTGTGGGGTCAAATACCAGGTCAGCTGGTGGGAACAACCTGATATTCCGCGCAACGCACGGATCGTATACGACACAGAAGGCAGGGTAGTGGACATGGTGAGGGGCAGCTTGATGCACGCGGCTCGGTTAGGTGCTGGGACCGCAGCGGTCATCGCCGTTTTGGGCCTGAGCGGATGCGCGTTCAACCCGCTGTCTACGTTCACGACTCCCACGATCGACCAGATCGAGTACGAGACCGTCACGCCGGCGGTGTCGGACGATGCCCTGGTCACTCCCGGAACCCTGACAGTCGCCCTCGATACTTCCGATGCGCCGCAGGCCATGCAGGACGCCGACGGCGAGCTCACGGGGTATGCGGTTGACGCCGCCCGCGCCCTCGCAAGCCGCATGGGCCTTAAGGTCGCCTTTGTCGATGCGTCCTCGGCAGGTTCCGCGCTCGGCGACAAAAAGGCCGATATCTTTATCGGCAAGATCAACTCCACGGACGGGGACGTTAGCTCGCTCGGCACCTGCCTGTACGATGCCGCTTCCGTGTTCGGTAAAACCAGCGATGGTGGGTCGCTAAGCGTTTCCACCGATACCCTTAACACGTCTACTCTGGGTATTCAGATGTCCTCGGCCTCGCAGGAGGCGCTTGTTAAGCAGAGCATCACCGCCAACCAAAAGACCTACTCCAACATCAACGAGTGCTTTGAGGCGCTCGAGTCCGGCGAGGTCGACTATGTGGTCTGCGACTCCACGGCCGGCGGCTACCTTGCACGCCTGATGAGCGAGGTCTCCTATGTCGGTGCGCTCGAGGCGCCCTCGACGCTTGGTGTTGCGGGCCTCTCGTCCAATGACGAACTGTGCCGTGCCGTGAGCGATGCCCTCGACGGCATCACGGTCGACGGTACGCTCGAGGCAGTCCACTGCGTATGGTATGGCACGATGCCCTACGACCTCACCACTAAGACGGTTTCGGGCGCTAACGTGCAGCCGGGCGACTCTGAGTCCAGTGAGACCACGTCCTCCGGCAGCGAGTCCTCCGATTCCAACAATGAGACCGCATCCTCCGAGGACAAATCGTCCAGCCAGGAAGCCACCATCACCGACGACGACATTAACAAACTCAATAGCTAGTTATTGCTAGGGGTGGTGTCTCCTATACGTTGGAAAGGACACCTCTTCACGGTTTCAACACGCACTGCCGGACTTCCCCAATAGGGGAGCCCGGCTTTTTCATCCCTATAAAACCAGCAGGTTAAAGCCAATTTTTGGGACCAAATATAAAGCCGCCAGCTCCCTCCTATAGCGCACTTTGCCACAGAAAAGTGCGAGACTTCGGTATGCGGTATCAAGCAATCGTTATTCGGGTCTTTGGGAATCCGCGTGATTAAATGCACGGCAATGGGTACATAGCCAGTACAGTAAGTCCCCGAGGCAGATTGGAGCCACGTATGGATATCAAGGTTTCTGGACGCAAGACGACGGTAACCGATGCTCTGCGTGCGCATGTGGATGAGAAGATCGGCGAGGCGCTCAAGGTTTTCGATATCGAGCCCATGACGGTCGACGTTGTACTTCGCTATGAGAAGAACCCCTCGAACCCCAACCCGGCTATCGTCGAGGTTACGGTTCGTGCCCGCGGTTCGGTGATTCGCGTTGCCGAGCACGGTGCAGATATGTACGCCGCCATCGACCTCTCCGCCGATAAGGTCACCCGCCAGCTGCGCAAGTTCAAGACCAAGGTCGTGGACAACCGCCAGGGCGGTGCCAGCGCCGCGGATGTCGCACCGGTCGAGCGCGTTGAGGATCTGGCCGACCTGCTGCTGCCCGAGGAGGAGGACGACCTGCTCGTCCGCGAGAAGGTTATCGACGTCACCCCGATGACTGAGGAGCAGGCGCTGGTGCAGACCGATCTGCTCGGCCACGACTTCTACGTGTTCGAGAACGCGACGACCGGTCTCATCAATGTGGTGTATCACCGTAAGAATGGTGGATATGGCATCATCAAGCCCCGCATCGAAACACTTGACGAGTAAAATACGTTAACTTGCATGAGTTAACGGTTGGCGGCCATCCCATGCGGGTGGCCGCCTTTTTACGTAAGGAGTCGCTTTGATGGACAAGGCCGCATCTACCGGTCATTCGGACCGTTGCCGCATCGTCGTCGATACCTGCTGCGACTTTAGCCCCGAGGTCGCCGCGAACCTCGATGTCGATATCCTGGGTTTCCCCTTCATTATCGATGGCGAGGAGCGCACGGATGACATCTGGTCGAGCATCACGCCCAAGGAGTTTTACGACCGCATGCGCGCCGGTGCCCGCGTGTCCACCTCGGCTGTGTCGCTCGGTCGCTATATCGAGTTCTTTACCGAGTGCGCCAAAGAGGGCACGCCCACGGTCTACCTGTGCTTTACCTCGGCGCTGTCGTCGAGCTACAACTCCGCGTGCCAGGCGGCAGATGCCGTGCGCGCCGAGTATCCCGATTTTGAGCTGTACGTGGTCGACAACGCTCTGCCCTGCGCGACCGGCGCGCTCTTGGCGCTCGAGGCCGTGCGCCAGCGTTCGGCGGGACTGACCGCCAAGCAGCTGGTCGATTGGGCAAACGAGGCAAAGACCTACGTCCACGGCTACTTTACGCTCGAGAGCTTCGACGCACTGGCTGCCGGCGGCCGCATTCCGCCCGCGGCGGCGCAGCTCACGGCAAAGCTCGATGTCAAGCCCGAGCTCTCCTACGACCTTGCCGGCTCGCTGTCGCTGATCGGCGTCAACCGCGGCCGCAAGAAGGCGCTCAAGTCCATCCTCAAGTCGTTCCGCGAGAACTACGTGCCCGACCGCACCATGCCCATCGCCATCATGACGGCCGATGCCGAGAAGGACGGCGACTGGCTCGAAGCCGCCATCCGCAAGGAGGAGGGCTGCGCCGACGTTACGATCATTCGCGGCTCCGTGGGTCCCACCATCGGCTCGCACGTGGGCCCCGGCATGGTGGCCTGCGCGTTTTGGGGCAAGAACCGCGCCGACAAGGCGTCGCTTTCCGACCGCATCGCCCGCCGCGTGCGCGGCCAGTAGGCAAGCGCTGCGTCCGTAATCGCCTTCGACTCACAGCCCAAACGCTGGCACCGAGTATTCAACCTGGTAACAACACCCAACCCAAAAGGAAAGGTTTCATGGCAAACAAGCTCTCCGTCGCATTTATCGGCACCGGAATCATGGGTGCCCCCATCGCCGGTCACATCCTGGATGCCGGCTATCCCGTCACGGTTAACAACCGCACCAAGTCCAAGGCTGCCGCGCTTATCGAGCGCGGTGCCGCTTGGGCCGATACGCCGGCCGATGCCGTGGCTAACGCCGACGTCATCTTTACCATGGTGGGCTATCCCTCCGAGGTCGAGGAGCTCTACCTGGCGGGCGACGGCCTGCTCGCGTGCACCAAGCCCGGCGCGGTCCTGATCGACCTCACCACGAGCTCGCCCGAGCTGGCGCGCGACATTGCCGAGGCCGCCCAGGTTTCCGGTCGCATGGCGTTTGACTGCCCCGTCACCGGCGGCGAGTCGGGTGCTATCGCCGGCACGCTTACGGCTATCGTGGGCGCCACCGAGAACGACATCGCGCCGGTCCGCGACATCCTTGCCACCTTTGCGGCCAACATCTGCTGCTTCGATGGCGCCGGCAAGGGCCAGGCTGCCAAGCTCGCCAACCAGGTGTCGCTGGGCGCCTGCATGGTCGGCATGGCAGACGCCATGGCGTTTGCCGAGCTGAGCGGCCTTGACCTGGAGAAGACCCGCCAGATGATCCTGGGCGGTACCGGCAAGTCCGGCGCCATGGAGAGCCTGGCTCCCAAGGCGCTCGACGGCGACTACAAGCCCGGCTTTATGGTCGAGCACTTCATTAAGGACCTGCGCTTGGCGCTCGCCTATGCCGACGACCGCGAGCTTGCGCTGCCCGGCGCCGACGTGGCCTTTACGCTCTATGACATGCTCGACGCCATCGGTGGTGCCAAGCTGGGCACCCAGGCCATCACGGTCCTCTATAAGGAGGAGGCCGACGCCATCGCCGCCGGTCTGGACTGGTCGCAGTATCGTCCCGAGGAGCATGGCGCTCACGAGGACGGCTGCGGTTGCGGCGAGCATGGCGACGACCACGAGTGCGGTTGCGGCCACCATCACGGCGAGGACCACGAGTGCTGCGGCGGCCACGGCCATGACGACGGCCACGAGTGCTGCTGCGGCCACCATCACGGGGAGTAGCGCCCATGAGCTGGACGTTCGTGGTGCTTGCGCTGGTGCTCTTTCTCTTTGCGATCTACATTGGCTTTTTGTGCGGCCAGTGGGCCTGCGAAAAGCGCGTGATCACCAAGCGCGACTACTGGATTGCCAACTTTGCAGGCGCGGCGGCAGTCGTCCTGCTGACCTGGGTGTTCTCGCTGTTCCCGCTGGTGCAGTTTGCGCCGATCGGCTGGCTCGGCGGCTTTATCGCCGGTCTTAAGATGAGCTTTGGCGAGTCCGTCGGTCCGTGGCGCAAGCACGACGAGGTCTTTAACGTCAACAAGGCTCATCGCGCCGCCGCCGACGCGGGCGACGCCGAGGAACGTCGCCGTGCGCGTCGCAATGGCGCGGCCGACCGACAACTCATCTCGGTCACCGATGACAGCAAGGGTGCTGGCAAGCACGCTAAGAAATAGTAAGAAGAGGTAACTATGGCAGAAAACAAAGACGAACAGCTCACCGACGAGGAGCTGGCACAGCTTCAGCTGGCAGAGGAGAACGAGAACGCCGTCGACCGTCTGGTCAAGGAACTCGGCTGCCCCACGCGCCGCATCCGCCAGTTTGCCGCTCGTGTGCTGCATCTGCTGGCCGAGCGCGATCCGCAGCGCGTCGTGCCCTGCGTGCCCGCGCTGATCGAGGCGCTCGACCGCCCCGAGGCGCAGACCCGCTGGGAGGCCCTCGATGCCCTGACGGCGCTCGCTACCACCTGCCCCGAGCAGCTGGGCGATGCCTTTGAGGGCGCCGAGACTGCACTGTTCGACGAGATCTCCTCCACGCTGCGCTATGCCGCCTTCCGCCTGCTGTGCGTGTGGGGTGCCACGAGCGTCGAGCGTTCGCGCGAGGCTTGGCCCATCCTGGACGAGGCCATCCAGTGCTACCACGGCGACCTCGAGTATCGCGATATGCTCGGTTGCCTGTACGAGTTTGGCCAGGGCGAGATCGACGCCGAGGTTGCCGAGAAGCTCGCGCTGCGCCTTAAGTTCGATGCCGAGAACGGTAAGGGCAGCTATCTCAAGGCCCGTTCGAGCGAGATTTGCGAAATGCTTGTTAAACGTTTTGGCCTGGATCTCTCCAAAAAGAAGAAGCGTGCTAGCGTTAAAAAATCTGACGACGCCGAAGACGAGGAGTAACAGATTATGGCGCACGATGTAGTCCTGATTCCCGGTGACGGTATCGGTCCCGAGATTACGCAGGCCATGCGCCGCGTGGTCGAGGCTGCCGGTGTCCAGATCAATTGGAACGTCCAGGAGGCCGGTGCCGGCGTCATGGACGAGTTTGGCACGCCGTTGCCCCAGCACGTGCTCGATGCGGTCGCTGAGACCAAGGTTGCCATCAAGGGCCCCATCACCACGCCGGTCGGCACGGGTTTCCGCAGCGTCAACGTGGCCCTGCGCAAGCACTTCGACCTGTACGCCTGCGTGCGCCCCTGCCTGTCGCAGCCGGGCGACGGCTCGCGCTTCCGCGACGTCGACCTGGTCATCGTGCGCGAGAACACCGAGGACCTCTACGCCGGCATCGAGTTCGATGAGGGCGCTGCCGAGGTCGAGGAGCTCTCGCAGCTCGTCGAGCGTTCGGGCCAAAAGACCTTCGCCGCCGATTCCGCGATCTCGATCAAGCCGATCTCTATCGCCAAGAGCCGCCGCATTGTGGAGTATGCCTTTGAGTATGCCCGCCGCTGCGGCCGCAAAAAGGTGACGGCCGTGCACAAGGCCAACATCATGAAGGCGACCGACGGCCTGTTCCTGCGCGTGGCGCGCGAGGTGGCCGCCAACTATCCCGATATCGAGTTCAACGACAAGATCGTCGACGCCACCTGCATGGGCCTGGTCCAGAACCCCAACGACTTCGATGTCCTGGTGCTGCCCAACCTGTACGGCGACATCGTGAGCGACCTGTGCGCCGGCCTGGTGGGCGGTCTGGGCATGGCCCCCGGCTCCAACATCGGTGCCGACTGCGCAATCTTTGAGGCTACGCATGGCTCCGCGCCCGATATCGCCGGCCAGGATATCGCCAACCCCACGGCCGAGATCCTCTCTGCTGCGATGATGCTCGATCACCTGGGCGAGAACGACGCGGCCAATCGCATTCGCGCCGCCGTATCTGCCACGCTCGACGAGGGCGAGCAGGTTACCGGTGACGTGCGTCGTGCCCAGACCGGCTCCGTTGAGGGCGCTGTGGGCACGCAGGCCTTTGCCGATGCCGTTATCGCGCACCTGGTCTAAGGTATGCACGCTGCAAACGCCTAAATAGTACTTAAGTGTTTGCGTATAACCTAAGAATCAATACGCCCGGCGCTCTGCCGGGCGTATTCTATTGGGGACTATGTTTCCTAACAAGGAGTAACTGATATGGGTCTGATTCAAAAGAAGGACGAGAAGGACGAGATCGACGGCATCCAGATCATCGAGCGCGGCGAAGGCCCCGACGGTGATGAGGACGAGAAGATCGACCTGGTCGCCGGCACGTCTGCCGAACATATTGCCGCCGGCACGACCGCCGAGGAGGAAGACGCTCGCCTGGAGGCAAAGATCGCCGCGGACGCCGCCGACGAGAACCTCATGCCCCAGGAGCAGGACGATGACGACGACTCCGACGTGGACGACCACGCTTGCAAGCACAAGAAGACGATGATTGCCGCCTTTGTGGTCGCCGTCGTGATTGCTGCCGTGGTCGGCTTCTTTATCGGCAACGGTGGTTTTGGCGGCAAGGGCGTCGGCTCGGCGACCCTGTCCGAGGACCAGCTCGATTCGACCGTGGCAAGCTACAGCTACAACGGCAAGAAGAGCGACATCACCGCGCGTGAGGCCATCGAGAGCCAGTACAGTCTCGACACCGTCAAGGACGACGACGGCAACTACACCGCTCCGTCTGCCGACGTTATCCTGTCCTACGTGCGCAACCAGATTCTGCTGGACGCTGCCGAGGACGAGGGCATTACCGTCTCTTCCAAGGAAATGAAGCAGTACGCCGAGGATTCCATCGGCACCTCCGACTACAAGACCATGGCCACGCAGTACGGCGTGTCCAAGGACCAGGCCAAGCAGATCGTCCGCCAGTCCGCGACGCTGCAGAAGCTCTACAAGAAGAAGGTCGGCGACACCTCCGCAAGCATGCCGACCGCCCCGACCGAGCCTGCTGACGGCAACGAGGAGACCGCGAGCAAGGACTACGCCGACTACATCATCAACCTTGCCGGCGATGAGTGGGATAGCTCAAAGGGCACTTGGAAGGATGCCGACAGCACCTATGCCAAGGCCTTTGCCGATGATGCCCTTACGGCCGATAGCGCTACCTATAAGCAGGCCATGACCGCCTACTACACCGCCTACCAGCAGTACTCTTCGCAGGCTTCGAGCGCCAGCTCCAAGTGGACCGAGTATGCTAACGGCCTGTACGCCAAGGCCAACATCAGCATCTACGGCCTGTTTGCGTAAGGTTTGCCCGAGCCGCCGAGCGCGTAGCTGAAATATCTGAATAGCCCGCTAGAACGGATGTTGTTCTAGCGGGCTATTTGCGTTTAGGCGCTGGTGGCTAAATTATGCCTATGAATCTTTAAGTCCAAAAAGATTATCGGCTTCATCGTCAGGCATATATTCCAGCACATCGCCCGGTTGGCAGTCGAGTGCCCGGCATATCGCGTCAAGAGTTGAAAAGCGCACGGCAGAAACCTTGCCCGTCTTGATGCGCGACATATTGACCTGGGAGATGCCCACGCGTTCCGCAAGCTCTTTGGATGAGATCTTGCGTTCGGCAAGCATGCGGTCGAGCCGCAGAATAATCATGGATTCCCCCTAGAGCAACTCGTCATCTTGTTTTTGCAGGATATACCCGTAGCGGAAGATGCTGGCAATCAGGCTAAAAATCAGGCCCGCAAAGAGCATGGAGAGGTCGAGATGCTGGCCGCCAAGCGCATCCGTAAAGCTACCGCCAAATCCTGAGAGTATCAGCCCTGTGACTATGGCACCAAAAAGTTTCACGGCGGCGCCGCCGATAAGGAACAAATGTCCTATTTGACGTAGTATGCGGATGCATTCGAGGTCAAAGGGCCTGCCCGCCTTTTCAATGGCGGAGAAAAACCTGTATGCGCTTAGCGCGATGGCAAGCGCGAGGCATGCCATCATGCCGCTCCCTATGGCAGTATGACCGTCGTGCGCGACAAGCATAAGAGGGGTCTGTTCGTTGGCGCCGACGAGAGCGAGAATTGGCCCTTCGCCAGCCGTAGGCTCTACGGATTGGAGACAGAACCCTTGGGAGAGGCTAGGCAATATGAATAGAAGTTCGATTGCAATGACTGCGAGGAGTGCCAGAGCGAGCGCCACGATGGTGCAGATTGTGCCCCATTTGCAGTAGCGAGTGAGCTTCCTCAGTTTGGCTATTGCCTGTTCACGGTCGATGGCTTCATTCGATTTGGATACGTTCCAGCGGATCATAGCTCCTCCAACCAATGTCTTGGATGATACTTGTATCTTATATCATACTTAATGATAAACGATAAACAATTACAGAATAGAGTAAGTAATGTTTGTGAGACGAATAGCGTGAGCTATTAGCTCATTTTGGATGCTGGAGTTTGGCGCGCGGGGGATGAGGACAAATGCCAAAACTTCCCGTGATCGTTCCCGTGATTGCGCAAGCGCTCCATTGTGTTTCCCTAATTCATATGGGAAAACAGCTGCAAACGATTGCAATTCTCCGGTGAACGGTCGAAAACTACCGTTCACCGATAATCTCAAAACTGGTTCTAACTGGTATTAAGTCAAAAAGACCAATTCACATATCTTCACAATGACCTGCAATTTTTCTACATGCTATTTTTAGCCGCCCTACGTTGTTTAGACACAGGAAAAGATCCGATTTTTTGCCAAAGCGTTTCGAAACGGTTTCAAAACCGCAGGTAGAAGTGTTAACGAACGGTAAACGGTCGATTTATCACCGTGAGCGGTGCAAAAACGTTTTACCGTATGAATCAACGAAAGCGACCTCTTCTGTGGTGATATAGTGGCAACAACACATCACGTGGTTACTACCAGTTGAGAAACCACTGGTCTTTAAAGAACGCTTTCCAAGAAGCTTTAAGGGCGATTGCCCGCTGGCTTCCGAAAATCATCGGACTCAGATCGTACACACCTTCGGAAGGGAAATTTGAATGGTTGGCTTTATTCTTACCGGTCATGGACAGTTCGCACCCGGCCTTGCAAGCGCTATCGCTATGGTTGCCGGCGACCAGCCCGCTTTTACCGTCGTTCCTTTTGAGGGCGACCAGGCTGCATCCTACGGTGAGGATCTCCGCGCCGCTATTACCGCCATGCGCGAGGAGTGCGATGGCGTGCTCGTCTTTACCGACCTGCTTGGTGGCACCCCGTTCAACCAGTCGATGATGATTGCCCAGGATGTCGACAACGTCGAGGTTCTGACTGGCACCAACCTTCCCATGGTTATCGAGCTTCTGTTCCTCCGCGGTAACGCCACGCTCGCCGAGCTTGGCGAGCAGGCCGTGACCGTTGGCCAGACGGGCATCACCGCCCAGACGGTCGCTTCTGTTGTTGGAGCCGAGGAAGAGGATATCTTCGGCGACGAGGACGGCATCTAATGGCCGATTTCGGAGCCAACGTTCTGAGCTCCTCGGTCGCCCTTTTAGGCCTGCTTGTCATCATGGGCTTGATTTACACCATCTGGTCGCAAATCAACATGAAGAAGAAGCAGAAGTACTTCAAGGAGCTGCACACCGAGCTCAAGCCGGGTCAGGAGGTTCTTTTCGCCGGCGGTATCTACGGAACCGTCAAAGGCATCGAAGGCGAAAAGGTCCAGATCAAAGTCCGATCCGGAGCCGTCGTAGATGTTTCGCGTTACGCGATTCAGGAGATCAAGTAACTGTCGTCAGCAAATAACGAAAGGAAGCTGATCAACATGGCAGAACCCAACATTCTTCTTACCCGCATCGATAACCGACTGGTTCATGGTCAGGTTGCCACCCAGTGGAACTCCACTCTGGGCTCCAACCTCATCCTCGTCGCCAACGACGACGTGTCGACCAATACCATGCGCCAGAACCTCATGAAGATGGCCGCTCCCACCGGCGTCGCTACGCGTTTCTTCTCCCTGCAGAAGACCATCGACGTCATCGGCAAGGCGAGCCCGCGCCAGAAGATCTTCATCGTGGCCGAAACACCGGAAGACGTGCTTACGCTCGTCAAGGGCGGTGTGCCTATAAAGAAGGTAAACATCGGCAACATGCACATGTCGGAAGGAAAGCGCCAAGTCGCCACCTCCGTCGCAGTTAACGACGAGGATGTCGCTGCGTTTAAAGAGCTGCAGGAATTGGGGGTGGAGTTGGAGATCAGGCGCGTTCCGAGCACGCCTGTTGAGGACACGAGCAAGCTCTTCTCGTAATCCTCGTGATCCACGTTGTCAGGATTGAAACCCTGACATTCTGTACGTGAAATCCAAAGTGCGTACATACATTTTGAAAGGAGGAGCAAGATGGAATACACGATCTTCCAGGTCGCTCTGGTCTTCATCGTCACGTTCGTCGCGGCAATCGACCAGTTTAACTTCCTCGAGTCTCTCTATCAGCCCATCGTCACCGGCGCCGTCATCGGTCTTATCCTTGGCGACCTCAACACCGGTCTTCTCGTGGGTGGTACTTATCAGCTCATGACGATCGGCAACATGCCGATCGGAGGTGCTCAGCCGCCTAACGCCGTTATCGGCGGCATCATGGCAGCCATTCTCGCTATCGCCACGGGCCTCGAGCCCAACGCGGCAGTCGGCCTTGCCATTCCGTTCGCTCTGCTTGGTCAGCTCGGCGTTACCCTGGTCTTCACGCTTATGTCGCCGCTCATGTCCTCTGCGGACAACATGGCTCACAACGCTGACACCAAGGGTATCGAGCGTCTGAACTACTTCGCCATGGCTCTGCTCGGCCTGATCTTCGCTGTCGTCGTCACCCTGTTCTTCATCGCTGGCGCTACCATCGGTCAGACCATCGCTTCCGCCATCCCGACTTGGCTGCAGACCGGTCTCTCCGCTGCAGGCGGCATGATGCGCTTCGTCGGCTTCGCCGTCCTGCTCAAGGTTATGATGAACCGCGATATGTGGGGCTTCTTCCTCATGGGCTTTGGCCTCGCGCTCATCACCGTTGCCAACGATTCTCTGGCAACCCCTGCCCTGCTCATCCTCGCTCTCATCGGCTTCGGCATCGCTTTCTGGGACTTCCAGCAGCAGACCGAGCTGAAGGGTGCAGCTGTTTCTGACGGAGGTGACTTCGAAGATGGCATCTAATGAGTATGTGATCCCGGAGCACTACGAGGATCTCACTCCTGCTCCGCAGCTCGACCAGAAGACCCTCAACAAGATGGCTTGGCGCTCCTGCTTCCTGCAGGCCTCGTTCAACTACGAGCGTATGCAGGCCGCTGGCTGGCTCTACTCCATCATCCCCGGTCTGGAGAAGATCCACACCAACAAGAACGATCTTGCGGCTTCCATGAGCCACAACCTGGAGTTCTTCAACACCCACCCGTTCCTCGTCACCTTTGTTATGGGCATCGTGCTTTCGCTCGAGCAGAACAAGGTTGACATCCCCACGATCCGCGCTGTCCGCGTCGCCGCAATGGGCCCGCTCGGTGGTATCGGTGACGCCCTGTTCTGGCTGACGCTCGTGCCTATCACGGCCGGCATCACCTCCAACATGGCCATCAACGGCAACGCCGCTGCGCCGATCATCTTCCTGGTGATCTTCAACGCCGTCCAGTTCGCTCTGCGCTTCTGGCTCATGAACTGGTCCTACAAACTTGGCACCAGCGCTATTGACGCTCTGACTGCCAACATGCAGGCTTTCACGCGTGCCGCTTCCATCATGGGCGTCTTCGTTGTCGGTTGCCTGGTCGTCACCATGGGTGGCACCCAGATCAACCTGCAGATTCCCAACGGCACTACTCGTGGCCTCTCCGCCAATACCGTGATCGTCTCCGAGAAGGAGGCCGAGAACTTCACCGGTATGGAGGGCATCGATACCGAGACCGCTGAGGCCGGTACCATCGCCATGACCGATAAGGACGGCAACGCCCTTACCGCTTCCGATGCCGACGGCAACGCTGTCGAGTGCGGCGTAACCGATCTGGGTAACGGCATGGAGTCCGTGACCTACGGCACCGTTACCGAGGATCCGGTCAACTTCTCTGTTGCCGACACCCTCAACACCATCGTCCCGAAGCTCGTCCCGCTTATGCTTACGCTGCTGCTTTACTACATGTTCGCTAAGCACAGCTGGACCCCGACCAAGGGCATTCTCCTGCTCTTCGTCCTTGGCATCCTGGGCGCTGGCCCGCTTGGTCTCTGGCCGAGCATCTGGTAAGGCTCTAGCTTGAGGGGTGTGTCCCTACGCGGCTCACACCCCGACCCCTTAAGCCATGTGTATGTTAAAAGCCGCGTGCTCGAAAGAGCGCGCGGCTTTTGTTTTCTTGATGATTCGGGTGTTGCAGACTGATAATGCTTAACACCCTAGGTAGTTAGCCGAATTCGAGCAAAAGGGAGGATAGGATGGCGATCGGAGCGCGCAAACAGCCCCTTTACGATCAGCTGGTCGATATTCTGACCGAAAAGATTGACCATGAATATCATGCCGGCGACATGATTCCTTCCGAGCGCGAACTTTCGGAGCGCTATGGTCTCTCGCGCACCACGGTGCGCCTGGCTCTGCAGGAACTGGAGCGTTTAGGACTGGTGGTTCGGCAGCACGGTCGCGGTACATTTGTGACCGACCGTTCGGCAAAAGCAACCAATCTTATGCAGTCCTACAGCTTTACCGAGCAGATGCGCGCGATGGGTCGCGACCCCGAGACCACGATTCTCGATTTTTGCGAGATGGAGGCCGATAAGAATCTGGCCGAGCATATGGGATTGCGTATCGGTGATCGCATTTTTAAGCTCAAGCGCCTTCGTTCTGCCGACAACATGCCCATGATGGTCGAACGCAGCTATCTACCGGTTCGTCAATTTCTGTCCCTAAAGCGACCGCTGCTGGAGCGTAAGCCGCTTTACGATGTGATTGAGCAGGACTTTCAGCAAAAGATTCGCGTGGCCGAAGAGGAGTTCTATGCGAGCATAGCCCGTCCCACCGATGCCCACCTTTTGGGAATTGTCGAGGGCTCGCCTGTGCTCGATTTGGTCAGGACTACGTATAACGAGTCAAACGAGGTTGTGGAGTATACACTCTCGGTTGCTCGTGCCGATCAGTTTAAATACAAGGTTTACCACCAGCGTAGCAACTAGTGTCCGCATCGTTTCCATATGGTGATTCTTTGCATTTAACTGGTTACTACCAGATAACCAACCGAAGTGTATAATTGCACGTCAGAGGATTACTTCTAGAGAGAGGTATTAGAAATGTTCGAGAAGAGTGTCGAGGAGCTCACCGAGCTCGGCGCCCAGATTACCACGGCCGAGATTGCTCAGCAGCCCGAGCTTTGGCGTGATACGCTCAACATCTATCGCGAGAACAAGGAGGCCATCGAGGCCTTCCTGGCCGAGGCTCGCGCCATGGGCGAGGGCCGTCTGTCCGTTGTCTTCACCGGTGCCGGTACGTCCGACTACGTCGGCGATACCTGCGCCCCGTACCTGCGTCACGCTGGCAACACTGATCTCTACGACTTCAAGCCCATCGCCACGACCGACATCGTGAGCGCCCCGCGCGACTTCCTGCGCGCCGAGGATCCCACGCTCGTGGTTTCCTTTGCCCGCTCTGGCAACAGCCCCGAGAGCCTTGCCGCCGTTGCCGTTGCCAAGGAGCTCGTCCACAACGTCAAGTTCCTCAACATCACCTGCGCTCCCGAGGGCAAGCTCGCCGTCGAGTCTGCCGATGATCCCAACGCGCTGACGCTGCTCATTCCGCGCGCCAACGACAAGGGCTTCGCCATGACCGGTTCTTATTCCTGCATGACCCTGCTCTCCACCCTTATTTTCGACACTGCCTCTGACGAGCAGAAGGCCGAGTGGGTCGAGACCATCGCCAAGATGGGCGAGGAGGTTATCGCTCGTGAGCCTGAGATCGCCGATTACCTGGCTGGCGACTTCAACCGCGTGACCTACTTGGGCTCTGGCTCCTTCGGTGGCCTTGCCCAGGAGAGCCAGCTCAAGATCCTCGAGCTTGCTCACGGTCTGGTCGCTACTTCCTACGACACCTCCATGGGCTATCGTCATGGACCTAAGTCCTTCGTCGACGATAAGACGCTCGTCTTCGTGTTCGTCAACAACGACGCCTACACCCGTCAGTACGACATCGACATCCTCAACGAGATCGGTGGCGACGACATCGCTCAGCACACCGTCGCCGTTCAGCAGGAAGGTGCCACCGTCTATGAGGGCGAGTCCTTCACCTTTAAGGGCTACGAGGCGCTTCCCGAGGGCTACCTTGCTCTGCCGTTCGTGATGTTTGCCCAGGCTATCAGCCTGCTCAACTCCGTGCGCGTGGGCAACACGCCCGATACGCCGAGCCCCACCGGCACGGTCAACCGCGTGGTTAAGGGCGTGACGATTCACCCCTTCACCGCTTAATCGCGTCCCCCTGTAAGGGCGCCCGTCCGCTCATAACGGCGGGCGGGCGCTTTTTGTTTTTACATGAGCTGGGTATAAGCAACACCACAGTCAACTGCTTTAGAAGCAAGGAGTGCATATGAGCACGTACGCAATTAAGGCTGACAAGTTCTTCTTGCCGGCAGGCCCGCAACTGGGCGGCTATCTTATGGTCGAGGATGGCGTCTTTGGCGCCTGGCAGGCCGACGAGCCCTCTTGCGAGATTAAGGACTACACGGGATCGTGGATCGCACCGGGTATGGTCGATACTCACATCCATGGCTTTTACAACCACTCAACTACCGATAACGATCCCGAGGGCATCGATATCAGCTCGACCGAGCTCGCCCGTCGCGGCACCACCAGCTGGCTGCCCACGACGTTCACCGATGGCGTCGAGCAGATCAAGGACGCCTGCGCCGCTATCGCTCAGGCGGACGAGGGTCGCGGCCCCGACTTCTGCGGTGCTCGCATTCAGGGCATCTACCTGGAGGGCCCCTTCTTTACCATGAAGCACGTGGGCGCGCAGAACCCCGCTTACCTGATCGATCCCTCCGAGGAGGTCTTCGATCAGTGGCAGGAGGCTGCGGGTGGTCGCATCGTTAAGAGCGCCATGGCGGCCGAGCGCGATGGAGCTGCCGCCTATGCTGCCGCCCTCAATGCGAAGGGCGTCGTGACCAGCATCGGTCACTCCGACGCCACCTACGATGAGTGCATCGCCGCCATCAACGCCGGTGCCAGCTGCTTTACGCATACCTATAACGGTCAGCGCGGGCTGCATCACCGTGAGCCCGGTGTCGTGGGCGCTGCCATGTCCACGCCCGAGACCTACGCCGAGATCATCTGTGACGGCAAGCACGTTAACCCTGTCGCCATCAAGGCGCTGCTGCAGGCAAAGGGCTGGCAACACACGGTGCTCATCACTGACTGCCTGGGCTGCGGCGGCATGCCCGAGGGCAGCTACACCAGTGGTGGCATGGACGTCATCATGAAGGACAACCTGTGCTGGCTCGCCGACGGCAAGAGCATTGCCGGCTCGGTGCTCACGCTTGCCCAGGGCGTCAAGAACATCGTTGACTGGGGCATCGCCAGCGCCGATATCGCCATTCGCATGGCAACCGAGGTGCCGGCACGCTCCGCGCACATCGAGGATAAGTGCGGCAGCATCATGCCGGGTCGCGACGCCGACTTTGTCGTGTTCGACCATGAGCTTACCCTCGTCGAGACGTATGTTGGCGGCCAGAGCGTCGGCAACGCCTTTACCGAGTAACGATAGAAAAAGACGGCGGGCCCGAATCTGCTCGGACCCGCCGTATGGGTTAAACGCTCAAAAGCACCTTCACAGTTACAGCTTGTTAGCGATCTTCTTTGCCGTGCGCTTGACGCCGGCCACCAGGCCTCCTGCAGGATGCTCCTTCTCGTATGCTAGACGCTTCTCGCGCTTGGCGTACTCTTCGACGATGATATCGCCATATTCGTCTTCGATCTTGTCGAAGAAGTCGACGGCGCCCTTAATTTCCTCAGCGGTCGGGTGTCCCTTTTGGACACCGCCGGCGAGTTTGAACGGCCCCCACGTATCAAAGCCGGGGCAGCCGTAGACACCCATAAAGATGGCCTGCCTCATGCGGCAGATGCCATCGATATCCTTGCCGTACCACTTGTTTTTGCCACCGTAGGTCATAAGGCCAAACACCTTGTCCTGCGGCTGCAGCACGTTCGTGAGCACGCGTGCCATGTCCTTGTCGATCTCGGAGTAATAGATGCCCGTGGCGACACCGATCAGATGATATTCGTGCAGGTCGGGGTACTCGTTTTTACCGAGCGCCTTGACGTCGAGGGTATCGATCTCGGGGTGTGCCTCGACGATGGCGTCCACGAGCTTTTTCGTATTGCCGTGATGGCGCGAGGCGTAGAGGATGATGGTTCGCATAAGAAGGCCTTTCAGCTGTAATTGCATCAATGTCTGTATGGTACCCCGTTACATGGCTGGGATACCGGACGCATCGATGAGCGTGCGGGTTTGTCCTTTGGTTAGGGCCGAGACGGGTACTTGCGAGCAAAAAGCAGTTGTTCGAAAGGATGGGCAATGGAATACGCTCTCTCCAACGATTCGATTTCTATTAAGGTGTCCACGGCTGGTGGTTCGTTTACCTCGATCGAGGCCGGAGGTCGCGAGTATCTGTGGCAGGGCGATCCCGCCGTGTGGTCCGGCCAGGCACCGATTTGCTTCCCGATTTGCGGAGGCTTGCGCGACAACAGCGCCATGACGTTTGCCGGGCATCATGTAAAGCTCGCTCGCCACGGGTTTGCGCGCAAACAGGAGTGGAAGCTGCTGAGCCAGAGCGAGAACGAGCTGGCGATGTGCCTGGCTTCGGAGGATAACGCCGCGCTGCTGAGCGATTATCCGTACCCGTTTAAGCTTGTCGCTCGTTATACGCTCGAGGACGCTGCCGTGCGCGTTTCCTACGAGGTCACCAACGAGGGCACCGAGGACATGCCGTTCTTTATTGGCGGTCATCCCGGCTTTAGGTGTCCGCTCGATGAGGGCGAGGCCTATACGGACTACGAGTTGCGCTTTGAGAAGGACGAGGCTGCGGAGCTCTGCACCGCTGTCCCTTCGACTGGCTTGATTGACGTTACCAACCGCTCCAAGAACCCCATGGTGGGAAAGACGCTGCCTCTGTCGCATGAGCTCTTCGATTTTGCGGAGACCATCTTTGATGTGCTCGAGAGCCGTCAGGTCACGCTTTCCAAGAAGGGCGAGGACAAGGGCGTCCGCCTGAGCTTTGAGGGCTTCCCATATCTCATTGTGTGGAGCAAGCCCGAGGGCGATTTTGTGGCGGTTGAGCCCTGGGGCGGCCTTTCGACCTGCTCCGATGAGGACGACGTGCTTGAGCATAAGCGCGGCTGCCTTGTCGCCAAGCCCAAGGAGACCGTCGTTCGCTCGTTCACGATTGAGATTCTGTAATTCCGTTTTGTCGACTCGTATCGCGAGGCACAAGGAGCCTGCGAGATAAGGAGCTAAAAATGATCCTCACCGTTACGATGAACCCGTCTGTCGATACGCGCTATCAGCTCGATGAGCTCGTTATCGACGACGTCAACCGTGTGACGCCCGAAAAGACCGCTGGCGGCAAGGGCCTCAACGTGGCCCGTGTGCTGGGTCAGCTGGGCGACGACGTTGTGGCAACAGGTCTGCTCGGCGGCCACATGGGCGCCTACATGGCTGAGCTCATGGACGCCAACGGTATTAACAACGACTTTGTGCCCATCAAGGGCGAGACTCGCATTTGCCTCAACATCCTCCACGCCGGCAACCAGACTGAGCTGCTCGAGAGTGGCCCGACAATTGCCCCCGAGGAGCTCGATGCCTTTACCGCCAAGTTTACCGAGCTTGCGGGCAAGGCCGACGTCGTCACCATTTCGGGTTCGCTGCCCCGCGGCGTCGAGGCAGACTACTATGCCAAGATCACGGGCATTGCCGAGAACGCCGGAGCCAAGGTGCTGCTCGATACCTCGGGTGCTTCGCTCGAGGCCGCCCTTAAGTCCGAAATTAAGCCCGAGCTGGTCAAGCCTAACCTGACCGAGATCAACGGCCTTCTGGGTACGAGCTTTACCACCGACGATGTGGACGAGCTCCGCGCCGCGCTCGCTTCTGACGCCCGCTTCTCCGATATCCCCTGGGTCGTCGTGTCCATGGGCGCTGCCGGCTCTGTTGGCTTCCACAATGGCCGTGCGTTCCGCGCAAAGACGCCCGATATCCCTGCCGTTAACGCCACGGGCTCTGGTGACTCCACTATCGCGGGCTTCGCGCATGCCATCGCTGCTGGCGCAGACGACGAGACGGTGCTGCGTACCGCCAACACTTGCGGCAAGCTCAACGCCATGGATCCCATGACTGGCCACTTGGTTATGGATCGTTGGGACGAGGTCTACAACGGCGTTGTCGTGACCGAGCTGTAAGAGCTTGGGCATCGGCCTCGGCATCGCTTGCTAGCTCATGTCAACGACAAGTGCGGTAGCATTATGCCGGGGCGCGACGCCGATTTTGTCGTGTTCAATCCCGACCTTACCCTGGTCGAGACGTATGCGGGCGGCAACAGCGTCGGTAACGCGTTTGCCGAGTAGCCGCCAAAGAAGCGATCCGAGAGGGGATTTAGATGATTTACGGTGCACTGGGCGATATCGAGGAGTACCGCGGAATGCTCAAGGGCCTCGACGTGCTGATTGACTGGCTCGAGGAGAACGACCCGGCGCAGCTCGAGGTCGGCAGCCATCCGATTCTGGGCAACAAGGTCTTTGCGAACGTCATGGCTCCCACGACGCGTCCCGAGGCAGAGGCTCACTACGAGACGCATCAGCGCTATCACGACCTGCAGATCGACATTGAGGGTCGCGAGGCCTTTAAGGTTGCCACGGGCAGCCTGACGCTGGTCCAGGAGTTTGACGAGAAGGACGACTACGACCTGGTCGATTCAGACGCCTCGATTGCCGGCGATCTTGCCGACGACAAGTTCGCGCTGTTCGTTGCCGGCGAGCCTCACATGCCCACGCTCGAGTTCCCGGGCGATGGCGCACAGCCGGTCAAGAAGATTTGCTTTAAGCTGCTTGCAGATGCTTACTGGGAGGAGTAGCGAGCTGCTCGGCTGAGCTGTTCGTCTGATGGCATGATTCCCCCAGGGAAATCATGCTAGTACCCCGCCAACCGTGTTTCCCTAGGGGAATTACGGTTGGCGGGGCTTTCTGTTTTTTCGTCAACTCGGTGGACTTCGGGTTTAATGCTTAGGGGCGGGGATTTACCAAAGTGAAATTTTAATGAAAAGAAACCCAGCTGCAACAATTGCCCTGGTGAGGGCTCGAATTGGCCATATAGATCTAAAGTAGTCACGATATACAAATGTCGAGAGACGTTGGGGATATAGATGAAAAGAACTAAGGGTTTTCTTTTGTTGGTAATGATGCTGCTCGGACTGTTCTGCCTGGGTGGCCCTTCTTGGGCCGAGGCTGCCTGTCCTGAAGGTGAGCCTCAGCAGTCTTATACGGGCAGCCTGCTGATAACTGCCAAGGAGGGCGATGCCGACTCTCAGTCTGGGGTAAATCCCCTTGCCACTTTTGAGGGGGACGGCGGAACGGTCAAGCTTGACCATATTGGTAGCGGGATTTTGAGGTGGCAAGTTCTTCCGGACAAAATTGCGAACGATCCCTTCTCTTTTGCTGGAACGATATATCTATACAAGGTTGTGAGCGGAAAACAAAA
>CAJLAV010000020.1:0-22004 GCA_905204735.1 uncultured Collinsella sp.
GTGCTCATGGACCCGAACCCCGACGGCGCCGCGCCGGAAGGCCCCGAGCTCGCGAGGATGCGCAAGGCGATGCGGGTGACTCAGAAGAAAGCCGCCGCGGAGCTCGGCCTGTCCGCAGCCACACTCGGGCACTTGGAACGGGGGAAACGGCGGTCGACGAAACTGGAGAGGAGGTATTACGAGCTCCTGTGCGAATTGGAGAGAGCGCTCCCGCAAACTGCCTCTTGACAACTTATAGGAGCGTCGGTTTTGTTGTAAAAAAAGCCGGTCTGGTCGGCGAAACCCGATTTTTCCCCGCACTTCCGAAAACAGCGGTTCAGCAGCGCCAAAAAATGCCCTCAAAATCGAGAGTTAATGAACAGGTGTAGCCGTTCGCCGCAAATTACCGTCCGTTTATAGAACCCACCCCCAGCGCGCGTCCTCCTTACGGTTGAATAAATACACATCTATGGAATTACGTAAGAGAGGACTGTTCTTATGAGCTACAAGACCGTTTGCGTTGCCGGCGGCGGCGTGCTGGGAAGCCAGATTGCCTTTCAGGCAGCCTACTGCGGCTTTGATGTAACGATTTGGCTGCGCAGCGAGGGCAGCATCGGCCGTACCCAGCCCAAGATCGATCATGTGCGCGAGGAGTACATCGCTGCTATCGAGGGCATGGCGGACGGCACGGGCGAGTGGTGCGCCGGTATCGCCGATAGCGGCAAGCCCTTCGACAAGGAGGCGGCACTCGCCGCCGTCGAGCGTGCCTACTCCACGCTCAAGCTGGAGCTCGATCTTGCCAAGGCAGTGGCCGACGCCGACCTGGTCATCGAGTCCATGGCCGAGGACACCCAGGCAAAGATCGACTTCTACAAGAAGCTTGCCCCGGTTCTCCCGCAAAAGGCCGTTGTCGTAACGAACTCCTCTACGCTGCTGCCGAGCACCTTTGCCAAGTACACCGGCCGCCCCGAGAAGTACCTGTCGCTGCACTTTGCCAACTCCATCTGGAAGAACAACATGACCGAGGTCATGGCGCAGGACCAAACCGACAAGCGCTACTTCGACGAGCTCGTCGACTTCGCTAACGACATTCGCATGCTTGCCCTGCCCGTCAACAAGGAAAAGAACGGCTACCTGCTCAATTCCATGCTGGTGCCATGGCTGCTTTCGGGCCTCGACCTGTATGTCTCGGGCGTGAGCGATCCCAAGAGCATCGACCTCGCATGGACGCGTGGCACCGGCGCACCCAAAGGTCCGTTCCGCGTATTCGATACGGTTGGTATCCAGACGGCTTACAACATCGTTATGCAGTACCAGAAGGTGCCGGGCCTGGTGAGCCCGTTGCTCAAAAAGATGATGATGCCCTACAACTTTAAGGCCATGGCATCCGTCCTCAAGCAGATGCTCGACGAAGGTAAGCTGGGCGAAAGTTCGGGCGAGGGCTTCTTCAAGTACTAACAATGATTCCTCGGGGACGGAGGAAAACGGATCATTTTTGGTCGCCAGCAGTGAGAAGATGGACCCAGAAATAGAAAGGAGTGGCAATGGGCCGGCTCGGGCTTTGAGGACAAGTTACTGCAGGCCCAGGGCGATTTTTCGCTCAACGCGGGCCAGCACAGCGTGACGTATCTGCCGAGTTCCGATACGGCAACGACCAGTCGCTACCAGGTGCTGCTGTACGACAACAACTTTGGTGCGGCCGAAAGCTATCCCAAGTTCGACTGGGGCCAGCTGGGCGCCGCGGTGGTGACCGACTACAACAAGGGCACGCATTCGTTTGGGCGCATCTTTACGGTGGACGAGACGGCGCGCACCTACGAGCTCGAAGACCAGATCGCCGTGCCGTTTTCGGGCTATGTGAGCAGTGCGCAGCGCGTTGGTGATTCAAATAGCATGCTCGTGGCATCGGGCCAGGCCAAGACCTTTATCGAGTACGACCGCTACGGACTGCCCATCGCCACCTACGAGATGGAAGCCGAAAAGTACATCTACCGCGTGTACAAGTACGAGCTGTAGGGCTGTGCTTAGGTTTGACCAATGGAGTATGAAAACACGCCGTTCGCCGATGCCCCCTCCGCGAGTGGCGGCCATATGGTTTGATGTCAGAAACATATGGTTGTCGCCAGCCTGCTGGCGACGTCCCCCCTGATATCGGAGGTTCCGGGTATGTTTCGCGCTCCGTTAAACAACTATCGGTTGGGCTAACTATGGGTCGCAGTGCTATTTCGATAGCCCTTGCAGTGGTCTGCCTGGCTGTGCTCCTGGGCGCTACAGGGCTGTTTGCTATAAGCCGAGAAACGTCCTATATGCAGGAATGCGCTTCCGAAGGGTTTGCCATTGACGGTTACTATCGGGATGACAAAACGAGTCGGGAAACCCTGGCTTTTCTTGAGGAGGACAACTGTCGATGGCAGCTGGTCGACCAAGACGGAATCTGCACAGATGGGCAGTTTAAGCGTACGGATGACCCCAACATCCTGATATTAAAGAAGGAAAACGGCGAAGAATTCGGTACGGTCCACGTGGCGTATATGTCACGCCGACGCGAGCAGGGCCAGCTCTATCTATTTAGAGATACCAGGGTGACCCGTTTTTATCTGGTGAGTACCGGTCCGGCGTTTACAGTGGAGTCTGGCGATGTCGATCCGGACAGTTGATTCACGGAAATAAAACAGTGAGCGGGGTGCGGGTGTAAACTGCACCCCGCTATTTGCTCGTGTCCGTATCGCGTCTGCGCCTCGTCGTAGCTTGCGTCCGTACGAGCATTCATCCCGCCCCGCATCACTTCACATCAAACTCCACGCGATCGAGTTCGGGTACGTTGAGGTCAATGAGCTTGCGAGCGACGTGGCGGTCGTGTGCCCCGAGCGCCTCGCTTGTCGTCACATGGGCGACGATCTCGCGCTCGACGATGCCCTCCTCGTCGCCTTCGGTGGCCGAGGTCTCGACGGCGACGGTGTAGTCCTTAAAGCCCGGCAGCACCGCGGCAAGCTCGCGCGTGGTTTCGGTGACGCCGTAGCCGTCCTGCACGCCGGCCTGCGCCGAGCCAATGGAGCCAGCCGTCGTAACGATGCAGGGGATGGCAAAGACTACCGTGCCCACGATGATGCGGCGGCGCACCTTGCGTGATAGCTCGTCGACCTCGGCATCTTCCTCGGCAGTCACAATGCCGTCGCCGTTGAGGTCGCGCTTGAGCGGCACGCGCAATAGAAGCAGCACGGCTTCGGCAGCCAGCGCGATAAAGACCACGTTGATGCCAAACTCATAAAGCGCCGAGAGAAACAATGGCCCGCTTGCGATGGCGATGCCATAGCCCGCCGCGCACAGGGGTGGCATAAGCGCGGTCGCCACGGCCACGCCGGCGATGAGCGTGGCGGGCTCCTGGTCGCGCGAGTTGCCCAGGCCACCCGCAAAGCCGCCCGCGAGCGCGACGGCAAGGTCCCACACAGTCGGTGTCGAATTGTCGACGATGGCGGCCGTGGTGGTGCCAAGGGGCGAGAGCTTAAAGTACAACGTGGACGTGACCAGGCAAAAGGCCATCTGAAGCGCGAGGCTGGCGACGGCCTCGACGGCAATCTCGCGGTCGAGCGTGGCGATGCCGTATGCCATGGCAAGGACCGAGCCCATGAGCGGGCAGATGAGCATGGCGCCTACAATGGCGATATCCGAGTCGATATCGAGGCCGATGCTCGCGATCAACATGGCAATGATCAGGATGCATAAGTGCGAGCCAGTCAGCCGCGCCCCGTTTACAAAGCGCTTGCGAATCACGTGATAGGGCGCGCGTCCCTCGCGAATGTTGAATGCCTGCTTAAGGAAACGGGTGGCGTTCTCCATGGCCTCGCTGTGGGTGGGGCGGATGCCATGGCGCCGATGATGGCGTTCGCGCAGTCGCTTGATCTGTTGTTTATCGAGTTCCATGTCCACCTCGTTCTGGCACGTGCCGCGTATCCCGCCCGTCGTCTTTACTCTACACCGCGTTGAGCGAGGTGTCAGACAGGGTTTGTTGACCTGGAAGTCAGGCCAATCGGCATGACTAAAAACGCCGTGAGGATCATAAGAGTCAAATAGACAAAAAGTGCGGGGCCGGATGGTCTCCGACCCCGCGCTCTGTACGGGTACGTTGTTGTTGGGTTTATCCCAGCAGGCTCAGACCGACGGAGACAAACGCCAGGATAACGCCGACGATGGACTCGCCGCCCAGCAGGCCGCTGGCAACAACCAGGCCCTGCTCCTGGAAGGCGGCATCCTTGGCGGCCTTCTCCTCGTCCGAAAGACCGGCGGCGGCGTCGCGGTGAGCGGCCCACTTGTCGTAGGCGAGCTTAACGCAGGAGCCCAGGAAAGCCGTGAGCGACATATAGAACGGCAGGTACACGCCCAGGCCGATCATCATGGCCGGAATGCCGAGCCAGTACATGACGATGCCGGCGATAAAGCCGCCTGCGAACCACGGCACGCTCGGGATGCCCGAGACCATGGTGGCGACCACGCTTGCCTGCGCGGCAACGAAGCTCTTGTCGGGGCCAAAGGCGTCCGGACCATAGGCAGTGACGAGCGCGACCATGACGGCGGCAGCGACCAGGGCGCCCACGATGCCGCCGATGGCCTGGCCGATCCACTGCGCACGCGGGTTGGTGCCCAGCACGGCGCCGGCCTTAAAGTCGTTCATGACGTCGCCCGCAAGGCCGCACGCCACGGCCACGATGCCGGCGATGAAGAACAGCTTGACCTGCGCGAGCTGCGCGAAGGCAGCCACGATGAGCATGACGATGAGGCCAAAGATCTCCATGGGGTCGATACCCGTCTGGCCGCAGCTCTGCGCGCTCATGATGGTGGTGACAAAGGTGAACAGCGTGACGATGACGGCTGGAACGGGGCCAAGATCGAGTACGATGGCAACGATCACGGCGATGGCGGCAGCGCCCAGGCCGATGATACCGGCGTCGAGCTTAAGGGAGCCCGAGATGAGCGACTGCTCGTCGGTGTCGGTGGAGCTGTCGGCGGCGAGGCCGCGGACGATACCGGCGACCTGCGGCAGGATGTCCTTGAGGACGACGGCGACGCCAAAGCCCATCATGAGGCCCATACCCAGGGACTTAACAATGCCCTGTGCGGTCATAACGTCAAACAGACCGGCAGCGGTGCCGCCGACAATGATGCCAAAGTTGCCCAGCAGCGCGCCGGCAAACCAGAACGCGACGGGGGCGAAGCCCACCAAAAAGCCGATGGACAGCAACATGGGCGAGTTATAGATGGCAAAGGTCACGCCGGGGATATTGAGCGTACACAGCATGCTGGGCACCACGCCCAGAGCGTCGCGCAGCACGCTGTAGATGCCGGCGATGGCCATGGAGCCAAAGAGCTGCTTGCCGGTCTTGCCGCCGGCCTCGGTTGCGCGCAGGGTCTGAGCTGCGGCGTTGCCGGTGGGGAACTCAAGCGCGGCGTCCACGATAAAGTGACGGTGGATGAGTGCCGTGGCCAGCAGGCCTAGGATAGTGCCGGCGAGTGCCACGATAAACATGTCGAGCCAACTGATCTGGTCGGCATAGCCCAGCATCCAGGCGCCCGGGATGGTAAACGCCAGACCGCCAGCGACCATGGCGCCTGCGGACATGATGGTGTGGGTGACGTTGGCCTCGTTGAGGCTGGCGTTGCCCATGAGTTTCAGGAAGAACAGCGAAATGACGGCAGCGAAAATGATCGGCCAGGGGAGGGCGCCCATCTTGAGGGCGGTGTAGGCCGAGCTTGCCGTGATGATCACGCAGCCAAGGACGCCGATGACGACGCCACGCAGCGTGAGTTGCCCGCGCATCGAAGCGCGGTTCGAGGGATTGCTCATATAAAACTCCTTTGCGTATATCCGCTTCCCCCAGGAGCGCCGTTACGGATACGGCGCGGGAAGTCGGGTTACCAAGGGCCGCCGCGTGAGCTCGCGCGCGACCGTGCACCAGTATAGCCGCAAGCAAGTCATTTTGGGATGACTGGTTTAGGTAGGCGATATACTGCTGGGCAGACGAAAGGAGCGCCGACGATGCTTAATGGATGCGCATATATATTGACGGTTGACGTGGGCAACACGTTCATTCGCTTTGGCCTGTTTGCCGAGGATTCGGCCGCGGCGCAGGAGCGCCCGCTCGCGACGTGCGAGATCACGACGCCGTCGAGCATTACGGCAGACGAGGCGCGCATGAGGCTCGCGCAGGTCATGGGCGCGCTGTCAGCCGATGCGGGCGTGCCGGGTGTGCTCGTTCCCGCGGCCGCAGTGCTGAGCTGCGTGGTACCGGCGCTCGAGCGCCCGTGGAAGACGGCGCTTTCCCGTACCTGCACGGGACGCGTGCTCACGGTGGGGCCGGGACTTAAGACCGGCATGCCCGTGCACTACGATGATCCGGCCGAGATCGGCCCCGACCGCATCGCCGATGCCGTGGCGGCACGCGCCGTCTACGGCTCTCCCTGCATCGTGATCGACCTGGGTACCACGACCAATATCGAGGTCATCGATGCGCGCGGAACCTTTGTCGGCGGCGTCATCGCGCCGGGTCTGGCACTTGGCGCCCGCTCGCTTTCGGCTGCTGCGGCGCGTTTGCCTCAGGTCGAGCCTTCGGCGCCAACGCACGTCATCGGCCGCAACACGCGCGAGGCCATGCGCTCGGGCGTGGTTTTGGGCGAGGTAGCCCGCATCGACGGCATGCTCGACATGGTGCTTGCCGAGATGCGCGCGACCAAGGCCGCGGGGGAGGGCGACGTGCCCATCGTCATTACCGGCGACGATGCCGAGGCGCTTGCGGCTCTGGTCGGCCATAGCCTGACGGTCGACGATGCGCTGACGCTGCGGGGTCTCGCCGAGCTCTACCACATCAACCAAAAGCCCCGCCGCGTGTAGGACGAGGAAGTCGGTGGGATAAACGCCCCCACCTTTCACCTGCTACAATGGGTCAAACTATTGCGATTACGGAGGTGTCTGCCATGTCGGACGATCTTCATCAAACTTCGTCAGGCAAGCGCCTGGACGTCATTAGCTGGGACGAGTTCTTTATGAGCGTGGCTATCGCCGCGCAGCGCCGCAGCAAGGACCCCAACACGCAGGTGGGTGCGTGCATCGCCAGCACCAACCACCGCATCCTTTCGGTGGGCTACAACGGTACACCCTCGGCGCTCAACGACGACTTTTTCCCGTGGGGTACGAGCGACGACCCGCTGCAGGACAAGCACAACTACGTGGTCCATGCCGAGGCCAACGCCGTGCTCAACTACCGTGGCTCGCTCAAGGACCTCGAGGGTTCCACGGTCTACGTCACGCTGTTTCCGTGCCACGACTGCGCCAAGATTTTGGCGCAGGTGGGCGTGGGCGAGGTTGTCTACCTGGACAACAAGTACGCCGACACCGATGATGGCCGTATCAGCCGCCGCATTCTTGACTCTTGCGGCATCAGCTGCCGCCAGGTCATCGTCGATGTTCAGATTGGTACCGGGGGACAGGCTCGACAGTAATCATGCGTTGTCGCTATCTGACGACGAACGCAGCTCAAAGAGCCCCGTCCCAAATTGACTACTCGTGAAAGTCGCGTCTGCGCGCATGGACGGCTCGTGAGCGGGTACACGGCTGTAGTAACATAGCTCTGTCCGCGGGCGCGCCCGCGTTATTGTGAGAAAGGAGCCCCTGTGGCTGTTAACGAAGAGCTGCTTAAGAAGGTTCTTGAAGAGATTCGCCCCAACCTACAGGCCGACGGCGGCGACATGGAGTATATAGGCGTTGATGACGAGGGCGTCGTCAAGCTGGAGCTTCAGGGCGCCTGTGCCGGTTGTCCCATGAGCGCCCTGACGCTTTCCATGGGCATCGAGCGTATCCTCAAGGAGCACGTGCCCGGCGTTACGCGTGTCGAGCAGGTCAATGCCTCCGGCGAGACCGATGACCTGTACGACGAGTATGCGCCGTTCTAAGAAGTGAAAGCTGCGGGCGATATGCTCCGCATAGACGTCACGCCCGAATATGCGGCTGCGAGCGCAAGGCCCGCGGCCGCATTTGTATGTAGGGAGCAGGGGGACCGATATGCTCAACGACCTCTACCATATGCTTGATCCTGTCGCGATCTCGGCGGGGCCCATCACCATCTACTGGTACGGCTTGGCCTATGTGGTCGGAGCTCTGCTCACGGCGGTCGTCATGTACCGCACGCAGCGCCGTTGGGGTTTTGACATTACGGTTGACGACCTGACGAGTGTCGTGGTCGGCGTGGTCTTTGGCCTTATCATTGGCGCCCGCCTGTTCTACGTCATCTTTTACGGCGACGGCTACTACTGGGCGCATCCGCTCGAGATCTTTGCTACCAATGAAGGCGGCATGAGCTTCCATGGCGGCCTGGTGGGCGGCATCATCGGCGGCGTGCTCGTGTGCCGCATGTACAAGCTCGACGCCTGGACCATCGCCGACCTTGCCGTTATCGGTGCTCCGCTGGCCTTATGTCTGGGACGCTGCGCCAACTTTGTCAACGGCGAGCTGTGGGGCAAGCCGACCGATCTGCCCTGGGGCGTGATCTTTGGCGGCACCGCGGGCGATATGCCGCGCCATCCCTCCCAGCTCTACGAGGCATTCCTCGAGGGTATTGTGCTCTTTTGCATTCTGCAGGTGCTCAGCCGCAAAAAGCCGCTACTGCCCCAAGGCACGTTTATGGGCGTCTTTGTGATGGGTTACGGCATCGTTCGCTTTTTGATTGAGTTTGTGCGTGTGCCCGATGCGCAGCTGGGCTATCTGCTGGGCGGCGTCATCACCATGGGTCAGCTGCTGAGCCTGCCGCTCGTAATCGCGGGCCTGGCGCTCATCATCTTTGCTCGTCGCCGCAACCAACCCCAGCGCATCTACCTCGACGCTTAACCACCAAAAAGTGAACAAGCACCTTTGGTGGTTCGCTGGGCAACGATGACAGAACCGTAACGTTTCCCCAGATAAAACCTGCCAAAATAAACCTGTCCCTTTTTGGCAGGTTTCTAGAAAGGCTTTCGGACTGTGAAGGATTCCGACCTCTCCACAACGGCTGCGCGCGACGCTGCCCGCATCGTCTGGTTTAAGCGCTACCCCGCCAAGCAGACGCTCATCGCATTTTTGCTCGCGCTGTTGGCGACCACGGCGTTTTCCATCGATCCTGCCCCGGTGTCGAGCAACGCAGTCTTGGCGATTGACCCCAAAGCCTCGGGCATGCTGTACGTGTGCTACGAGGTGCTCCTTTCGTTTGCCGGCCATACCGACGCGGTCATGCTGCTTGCACTTGCCTGCCTGCTCACCTTGCCGTTTCGCTACGTGTTCTTTGGCCGTGGCGACACCTGGCGTCCATCGATCATTTTGCCGTCGCTGTTCTTCGCCATCTGCATGGTGTTCGGCCGCAGCTACGACCTCACCGACTCGGCCGAGATTGTCCTTGGCGACAAAGCTCGCATCATCTGCGCCTGGATTGGCGGCGCGGGCTGGATGCTCCTGGCGATCGTTGCCTTCTACCTTGCCTTTGAGTGTCTAGATTGGCTGAGCTCTCGGCGCATCCCGTTTTCCGAAGCGCACTTTGGCCGCGTATGGCGTGTGACTCACGTCGTGCTCTCGGTCCATCCCTTTGCCGGGCCCTTCCTGGTGCTTATGATCGCCTGGGCGCCCACGCTCGTTGCTTCGCTGCCTGGCCTTTTTATGGGAGATACGGGCGCGCAGATTCGCCAGTGGTTTAACTATCCCAACGGCACGAGCGACTACCTGCGCCTACTCAACCCCAACGTGCTGCTCAACGGGCATCATCCCGTAGTGCACACGGCCATTATCGGCTCGTGCGTTCGGCTGGGGCTTTCGCTGTTCAACAGCGCTAACGCGGGTCTTGCCATCTACACCTGCGCTCAATTTGTCATCACGGCTGCCTGCATGGCCTATTCCATTTCGTCGCTGCGCAAATTGGGCGTGAGCCTGCCGGTTCGCGGTGCGATCCTGCTGTTCTTTGCGTTTATGCCGATGTTCTCTAACTACGCGGCGTTGCTCACCAAAGACGTGCTCTTTGCCGACGCGTTTTTGGTGCTGCTGGTACAGACCGTCAAGCTCGTGGCATGTGGCTTGCCCCGTCGTGATGCCAATGCCGAGCGAGCGGGCGAGAAAGCCCCCGTGCTCTTTGCGCGCCACGACTGGCTGCTGCTCGCTCTGGGCGCCATGGGTTCCACGTTTCTGCGCAACGGCGGCCTGATGTTTCCCCTGGCGGCATGCGTAATCGCGGCGGCGTTTTGCGTATGGGACGTGCATGTGGCTCGTCGTGCAGCCAAGCAGACTGGTGCTGCGCCTTCGGGCGCCATCCCGCGTTTTCGCTGGGTTGGCGTTCTCGCGGTGCTCGCGCTCTGCCTTGCCTCTAATATGTACTTCACCAAGGTCTTTATGCCGGCGCACGACATTACGCCCGGTTCCAAGCGCGAAATCCTCTCGATTCCGTTCCAGCAGACGGCTCGTTTCGTCCAAAAGCACGACGGCCTCAACTCGGGCGTCAACCCCACGGTTAAGGAGGACGGCACCATTGTGGAGGCTCCTTGCGACGGCTTGGTGACCGACGAAGAACGTGCCGTGATCGACCGTGTGCTCAAGTACGAGAACCTGGGCCGCCGCTACAACCCCGACAAGTCCGATGCCGTCAAGAACTGCTTTAACGAGTACGCCTCGCAGGAGGACATCAAGGCCTATTTTGAGGTGTGGGCCCAGATGTTCAAAAAGGATCCCGAGTGCTATATCTCGGCGCTCATCAATAACTACTACGGTTATTTTTATCCGAGCGCGCGCGATGCCTGGGTCTACAGCACGGCGCGTAGTGCCGAGATCATGGCGAAGCCCGATAACCTCAAGTACTTTGACTTCCATCCGGTCGATAGCAAGGTCGTGCGCTGGTGCGACCACCTGATCAACCTGTATCGCGTGGCAGTACAACGCGTCCCGTTTATCTCGCTCACCATGAGCTCGGCCACCTATGTGTGGATCACGATCGCCGTGGTGGTCTATCTGCTACGTCGTCATTCGTGGCGCGGGCTGGCCATTTGGGTGCCGCTGCTGGGCGTGATCGCCGTGTGCCTGATCGGTCCCTGCAATGGCTCGACCTACATGCGCTACCTGTATCCGGTCATCGCCTGCATGCCCTTTGCCATCGGCGCCACCATCACCCGCAGCGACCTCCTCTGGTCCTAATTTGGTGCAAAGGGGACAGGTTACTTTGCACCAAGGGGCTGCATCATCACGACGCCTTCATTTTGGGGTTTATCTCGCAGGCCAGTAGGTATATCATAACGACGTTTGTTTATATTGCCCGAGCATCTGCGCTGGGCTTTAGGTCGAAACCGATAGGAGACACGTATGTCCGGACACTCTAAGTGGGCCACAACCAAGCATCGTAAGGGCGCGCAGGACGCCAAGCGTTCCGCCCTCTTCTCCAAGCTGAGCCGCAACATCACCGTTGCTGCCCGTCTCGGCGGTGACCCGCTGCCCGAGAACAACGCCAGCCTCGCCGCTGCCGTTGCCAAGGCCAAGGCTCAGTCCATGCCCAAGGACAAGATCAAGTCCGCTATCGACAAGGCCTTCGGTTCGGGTGCTGACGCCGCCGTCTACGAGAACATCGTGTACGAGGGCTACGGTCCCGCCGGTGTCGCCGTCTACGTCGACTGCCTGACCGATAACCGCAACCGCACCGCCGCCGATGTCCGTTCCGCCTTCTCCCACGCTGGCGGCAACCTGGGCACCTCCGGCTCCGTCGCCTTCCAGTTTGAGCGCAAGGGCCAGATCGTCGTCGCCAAGGAGATCCTGGACGAGAACGCCAAGAAGGAGACCATGATCGCCAACGGTGCTGCCGGTGACGAGGATGAGTTCATGATGGCCATCGCCGAGGCCGGTGGCGAGGACTACGAGGACGCCGGCGAGGAGTGGATCGTCTGGACTACTGCCAACGAGGTCATGGCTGTCTCCAAGGCGCTCGAGGAGCAGGGCGTCCAGGTCAAGGGTTCCGAGACCACCATGGTCCCGACTACCCCGACCGAGGTCTCCGGCGCCGACGCCAAGAAGGTCCAGCGCCTCATCGACCGTCTCGAGGAGCTCGACGACGTCCAGGACGTCTACAGCACCATGGACATGACCGACGAGGTCATCGCTGCCCTCGAGGAGGAGTAGCGCCTGCACGGGTTAAGCCGTGCATATCTGGGCATAATGAAGCGAGCATGCAAGCCTCGTGGAATAGATGAGCCGGATCCGCGTGCGTATGGCACCGGACCCGGCTCTTTTATAATGATGCGAATCGTTTTGCATTCTGTGGACCGAAACCTGAAGGGAGCGCGCGTGCGCGTACTCAAACGAGCCCTAGCGATCGTGTATCTTGCCGCCTCCATCGTGGCGCTGGGTACGCTTGTCTGCCAGTTCTGGGGACCGTATACGTATCGCTTTATGCTGCTGTTGCGTGACACCATGCCTCGCGTCGTCGTTACGGTGTGCGCCGCTATCGTGGCGCTTGGCGTGCTCATCGGTTTTTTCCGCCTGATGTTCGCGCGTCGCGAGCCGTCCTGCGTGCATCCGGCGGGGGAGCGCAATATCGAGGTCACGCTCGCAGCGCTTTCCTCGTGCGCCCGTGCCGCGGCAGAGTGCGATGATCGCGTGATGGTTGAGCATATCGAGGCGCGCGTTCAAGGCTCCGACGAGTCGCGCGTTCGTTTTAAGGTCGAAGCCATCGCGCTCGATGACAAGGACGTTGCCGCTCTTGCCACCTCGATGCAGCAGCGCATCGAGAAGGCCTGCGACACCATGCTCGGCACGCCGGGCACGACCGCGCGCGTCCGTTTTTTGCCGTCCAAGACTACCGTCCAGACCGTGGAGGTTTCCGGTGAGTGATACCAACCAAGACAAGACCGCCCGCATGCCGCGCCTGACGATCGACCAGAACGCTACGCCGGCAGGCGAGACCACCGACACCAAGCCCGAGGCCGGCGAGCAGCATGACGTTGCCGCTAACGACTTTGACGATGCCATGGGTCTCATCAAAGGTACGGGCGCTGCTATCTGGAGCTATGCCGTGCGCCATCCCAACACTACGCTCGGCGCCGTGGCAGGCTTTATCCTCGCTGTGCTGGTACTTACGTTGGGCCTGTGGGACACGCTCGTCATCGCATTCTTTGTGCTGATTGGCGCCGTGATCGGCCAGATTCGCGACGGCGAGAACGGTATCGTCAACTTCTTCGGCCGCCTGTTTAGCGGCCGCTAATACGTATTCGACTGTCGCATCCGCGGCAGGCATAAGGAGGAACCATGGCTTTTAACACGAAGGTCGATGTAGCCGATACCGAGCTCGAGACGAACGAGGCCGTCGCCGCCGAGGCGGAGGACGTAACGCTCGAGAACGAGGCGCTCGTCGAGGCCGAGTCCGATGCGGATGAGGACGACGAGGAGATGGACGAAGAGGCGGACGAGTCCGAGGACTCGCTGACCTATTCCAACGGCGTGATCGAGAAGATCGTCGCCATGGCCACCCGCGAGGTACCGCACGTTCTGGGCATGAAGGGTAACCTTATGCACTTTGTGCAGGAACAGTTTGGTGCCGAGAACCTGACCAAGGGCGTGACGGTCGAGGTCACCGACGACAACCGCGTGGTCGTCAACATCTCGGTCATTATCGAGTACGGTGCCTATGCGCCTGCGATCTTTGACGACGTTAAGGCGCGCGTCACCGAGCGTCTGGCCGCGATGACCGGCCTTGAGGTGGCAGGCGTCAACCTGCGCATCGAGGATGTCATCACCCCCGAGGAGTACGAGCACCGCACCAGCCAGCACGAGTAACCTACCAATAAGGGATAGGTTTATTTTGGCAGGTTTTACCTGCGAAAACGCCAAACGGTCGACAGCGCAAGCAAAAGCGCGGTCGACCGTTTTCTATATAGCCTCGATCTAGTCATACCGCTCGTCTAACTAAGGGTTGCAATCTTCGTGTTCCGCGTTACCCTAATGGGCGCATTGTTTCCAAATTGTTAACGAGGGGTTGCCGTAATGGCCGACGAACACGAGACCGAAAGCAAGGCATGGGCGATTGAAGCCGCTGCGGCAGAGGCGGCGTCGCGTGCCGCCGAGGAGGTGCATCGTCCTCCGGTGGTGCCGATGGAGCGCGTTGTCGGTCGCGAGGATATCGAACGTGGCGAGCGCGCCGGCCGCAAGCGCAGCCAGGAGCCAGACTTTCCGCGCTTTTTTGCCGAGCTCAATTTGGGTCTGATCCTCACGGCCTTTGCCATCGTGGCTTTCAAAACGCCCAATCACTTTGCCTTCGGCGGCACCTCGGGTGTGTCGGTCATTCTTTCCACGCTGTTCCCGACTCTGCCCGTCGGCGTCTTTATGTGGATTATCAACGCGGTCCTGGTCATCCTGGGCTTTATCTTTTTGGAGCGCAAGGCAATCCTTTGGAGCGTCTTTGCCTCGTTTGCGCTTTCGGCCTACGTCTCGCTGTTTGAGCTGTTCATCCCGACGGATGCTTCGATGACGGGCGATATGTGGCTCGACCTGTGTTTTGCCGTCATCTTGCCGGCGCTGGGCAGTGCCATTGTCTTTGACATTGGCGCCTCGACGGGCGGCACCGACATCCTTGCCATGATCCTCAAGCGTCGTACGACGCTCGAGATCGGACGCGCCTTGCTGCTGGTCGATATCGGCATCGTGACTATCGCGGCTTTCCTGTATGGCCCGCGTGTCGGCCTGTACTGCGTGCTCGGCCTGTTTGCCAAGACGCTTGTGGTCGACAAGGCTATCGAGAGCATTCACCTGCGTAAGGTCTGCACGATCATTTGCTCCGAGCCCCTTAAGGTCGAGGAGTTTATCGTCAAGCATCTCAACCGCACGGCAACGATCAGCCGTGGCTATGGCGCCTTCTCGGGCAAGTGCGTCACGGTGATCATGAGCGTGCTGAGCCGTCGCGAGGCAGTGCAACTGCGCCGCTATACCCGCGAGATTGACCCTGGCGCCTTCATCACCATCGTCGATAGCTCCGAAATCGTCGGCAAGGGCTTCCGCGGCACGAACTAGCCCGGTCGTACCCTTCGAATCATTGAATAAACCGGCTACGTTGCAAATCGGTCATCTTGCGGTATTTGTCCCCACATTGGGCGATAATGATGCCAAAGACATCGTTTGCGATCCAGGTGATTCGCTCTAGATACGAAGGGATGATTTCGATGTTCTGTTCGCAGTGTGGCGCCCCCATGGGCGATAACGACAAGTTCTGCGGCGTGTGCGGTGCCCCTAATACCGAGGTTAAGGCCGCCGGTCCCGCTCCGCAAGCTCAACCTCAGCCGCAGGGTCAGCCGTTTGCCCAGCCGCAGCCGCAGCCGTTCGTTGCGCCCCAGCCGGCTATGAACGCGCCCAAGGGTTGTATGGCTCAGGCCTTCAACGACATGCTTAAGGTTCCCGGCGCCTTGGTTCGCGTATGCCAGATTGCCTTTTTGCCGGCGCTGATTTGCGTCGTGTCGGTGCTGGTGCTGTTCATCCCCGTTATCGGCGGTATCGCAGCGGCCATTGGCTTTTTGCTTGCGTACGTGGCAAGCGTGTGCGGTGCCGGTTTTGCTATCGAGTGGGGTCGTGACCTGTCGCTCAAGGATGATAACGGCATGGAGCGTCCGCTGTTGCGCTCGACCTCGTTTGGATTGGGTATCTTCTCGTCCGTCATTACCGGTGTGCTCGAGTTCGTTGCCATTATCCCAGTGATCGGCGTGATCTTCTCGGCTATCGAGAGCGTCGTGATCGGTGCCGTCGGCTCGTACTATTACAACGGTTCGAGCGGTCTCGAGGCCGCACTCTTCGGCTCGATGGGCCTGCTCGTCTTTGCCATGATCGTGTCGGTGGTACTGGGCATCTTCTTTAAGATGTTTGGTGATGCTGCCGTGATGCACTTTGCCGTCGTCGGGCGCGTGGAGAGTGCGTTCTCGCTTGAGAAGGTTTGGAAGTCCTATAAGGCCAACCTGGGCAAGTTGTTCTGCGCATCGATTCTCCCCGAGTTTTTGACGGGCATCGTGTCGCACATCATCACGTGGATCTTCACCGCCATCTTCGGCGCCATTGCTACGTTTGGTATGTATAGCTATTACTACCGCCCCACGGGTCTTGAGGCAATCATCGAGGGCGGTGGCATTACGCTCATTCTGTTCTTGATGATCATTGCCTTCGTCACGGTGTTCCTGACTGTGTTTGGCAAGATGCTCAAGTATCGCGCCGTTGGCTATTGGGCGGCACGTCATGCCAGCGAGTGGGCCGATGAGGATGCCGACGATGTCCTGACGTTTGTGCTCCCGGGTGAGAAGAAGCCTACTCCTGCGGGATTCAACCCCACGGCCGCCACTGGTGCTGCGCCTGCCCCGGCACCTGCCCCTGCCCCTGCACCTGCACCTGCGCCTGCGCCCGCGCCTGCTCCGGCGCCTGCCCCGGCGCCTGCACCTGCACCGGCGCCCGAGGCGACGCCTGCGGAGCCCGATTGGGATGCCCTTGCTACGCCGGCGGATGAGCCGGGCGATAATCCTGCTGCCGAAAACAATCAAACCGAATAGTCGGTCGAGGCGCCCTGGGCAACTGAGCCCGGGGTGCCTTTTTCTACTGCGAAAGCAAGAAAATGCCTGGGAAAACGGTTGCAGCAAAATTTCTCGGAAATTGGCCAATGTTGCGCAACAACGTCGCGGCTATTGTTGAGAACATAGACGTGTAAGGTTTGAAGGCGTGCAACGCCTTAGGAAAAGGAGAGGCTTATGTTCTGTCCCACTTGTGGTTCTCCCATTTCGGATGATGCCAAATTCTGCCCTGTCTGCGGTTCTGCCGTCGGTGCCGTTTCCGCTGCTCCTGCTCCGCAGCCCGCGCCGCAGCCTGCACCTCAGCCCCAGCCTGCTCCGCAGCCCACGCAGATTCAGCCCACTCCGGTTCAGGCAGTTCAGCCTCAGCCTCAGCAGCAGTACGCCGGGCAGCAGCAGTACACCGGTCAGCAGCAGTATGCTCAGCAGCCTGCACCTGCCCCGATGGGCTATACTCCGATTAAAACCGACCGTGGCGTGATCGGCTGGCTCCTGCTTTCCATCGTGACCTGCGGCATCTATTCATATTACTTCATCTATTGCCTCGCCCGCGACATCAATGTCATGTGCCAGGACGACGGCGATTCCACGCCGGGTCTGGCAGCATTTATCCTGCTGTCGTTCGTGACCTGCGGCTTCTATGCCCTCTACTGGTACTATAAGATCGGTAACCGCCTGCAGGCCAACGCCCCTCGCTATGGCCTGGTGTTCCAGGAGAACGGCACCACCATTCTTATGTGGCAGATTGTCGGTGCGCTCCTGTGCGGCCTTGGTTCCATCTTTGCCATGAACATCATCATCAAGAACACCAACGCAATGGCTACGGTCTACAACACCCGTCTCGGCGTGCGTGCCTAACGATCAAGTCGTCGTGAGTAATACTCAGGGACATAAGGGCGCGGCGGAACTCATTCGCCGCGTCCTTTCTTGCATCGGTGTGCTCTTTGTCGCCTGGCTCGCACTTTACCTGCTCGATATCGGCTGTGTCTTTCGGTTGATGACGGGCATTCCCTGTCCGGGATGCGGCATGACGAGAGCCTGGTTGGCGGCGCTGCGACTCGATTTTGCGGCGGCCTTCGCTTATCATCCGCTGTTTTGGGTGGTGCCGATTGCGTTTGCGCTCGCGTTCGTGCGCGAGGAGGTGGCATTGAGCAAGCTAAAGCGCGGCATCGACATTACGGTTATTGTTCTGTGCGTGCTGGTCGTTGCCGTATGGATCGTGCGCCTTATCAACCCGGCAGACGCGGGCCTGCTCTTTGGCGGTCACGCTCCCGCCGGAGTTCCCATCGATATCATCCACCTCGAAACCCCACGCTGGCTCACCATCCTTCGCTCTTACCTGTCGTGACGGAGGACGCGCTAGAAAAGCGGTCGACACATAAGCGGGGGCTAACGTTGAGATAACGTTCGCCCCCGCTTTGCTATAGCCAGGTTGTTATGGGTGGGCGTGATGGCTACTCGTCGCGCTTCTCCTCGTGGCGAGCGGCAGCCCGCGCATCGTGAATGCCCTTGATGGCGGCATGGCGGGCGGTGCGAGCATCGTGCATGGCGTCGCGGGCCTCGGCGGCAGTTGCCTTGGCAGAGCGCAGCTTGGCTGCCAGGTCGGGATTGGTCTCGGCAACCGCGGCGATCGTGGGGCCGTCGAGCTCTTCTTGCGTGGGCTCGGCCAAAAAGTCGATGGCATACTGAGCGGCTACCATGGAGCCCTTGGCGAGCACGCTCTCGTCGATCTTATAGAAGCAGGAGTGCTGGGCATAGGTGGCGCCGATCTGGGGGTTGCGCGTGCCAACAAAGGCGAGCACGCCCGGTACGCGGCGCAGATACTCCGAGAAGTCCTCGCCCGAAAGCGTGCCGCGGTAATGGCCCTCGCCTGCGGGGCCCAGGCACTTGAGCACAGCTTGGCGGCAGCGCTCGCTCGAGGCGGCATCGTTTTCGACCTTGTAGTTGGCGATGGTGTAGTCGGTGAGTTCGGCCTCGGCGCCTAGCGCTGCTGCGGTGTGCTCCACGATGCGGCGCATAAGCTCGGGCATCTCCTCATGCGTTTTGTCGCCATAGGTGCGCACCGTGCCGGCGAGGTACGCCGTGCCGGCGATAACGTTGCGCGCGGTGCCGCCGTGCAGCTCGCCGACGGTGATGACGGCGGGTTCGTAGGGGCTAATCTCGCGCGAGACGATGGTCTGCAGGGCGTTGACGATCTCTGCCGCAACCATAACGGCGTCGTGGCCGCGCTGGGGCATGGCGCCATGGCACGAGGTGCCGCGGACGTCGATGCGGAACCAGTCGGTGTTTGCCATGCGTGGGCCGGGCTCGCAGCTTACGGTACCGGCGTCGACCTCGCTCCAGATGTGCGCGGCGTAGGCGCCATCGACGCCGTCGAGCACACCCGTGCCAATCATGAGTTTGGCGCCCTGGCCGTTTTCCTCGCTGGGCTGGAATACGATGCGAATCTCGCCGTGGATGTCATCGGTCATGTGGCGCAGAATCTGCAACGTGCCGAGCATCATGGCGATATGGCAGTCGTGACCGCAGGCGTGCATGCAGCCCTCATTGACGCTGGCGAACTCCTCGCCGGTCTGCTCAGTGACGGGCAGGGCGTCGATATCGGCGCGCAGCAGGATGCGGCGGCGCGGCGTGCCGTCCTCGCGGTAGGCATCCGGCGCGGTGCCGCGAAGCGTCGCCACCAGGCCCGTCTTGAGCGGACGCTCGTAGGGGATATTCATGGCGTCGAGCTGGTTGGCGATGTCGGAAGTCGTGCGCTCCTCGGCAAGGCTCAACTCCGGGTGCTTATGGAAGTGCCGGCGCTGCTTGATGATGTAGGGTTCAAACTCGGCGGCGATATCCTGGATGGCCGCGGTGACGTCGTCTGCCGCGCGAACCTCGGTTGCCGCCATAATTTGCTGTGCCTTGGTCTTCGTCATGGTCGATTTGCTCCTTGCTGGGTTGATCGCAAAATCGTACAGGCTTTCTCCAGTATGCCACCTGCCGCTAGGGCTGGTAAAGTTGCCGTTTGCCGCTTGGGGTTTTGTTACAAGGGCGGGGGAGTACACTCGGGGGTGTTGAATTACCTGCCAGAGATGGGGATGCCCATGCGACATATCGATCGGATTATTCGCTCCAAGAACGTCTTTACCGCGCAAGACGGCATCGATACCGCCCGCGAGTTGGCGATCGCCATCGCGGGCGATCGCATCGTCGCTGTCGGCGCGCCCGATGACGTGATTGCCGCCGCACCTGCCGCCACGCCGGTGGTCGATTACGGCGAGCAGTTTGTCTGCCCCGGTTTCCATGACGCTCATCTGCACTTCTTCCATACCTCGGTCGGTTCCTCGCCGTATATGCTCATGGATATGGGCACGTCCGAGGCGGCACTGGTGCAGCATGCGCTCGGGTTTTCCCAGGGCCTGCCCGACGACGCCTGGGTCGTGACCCAGGGCTGGCGCGATTACCGCTGGGATCCGCCCGAGCATCCTACCAAGGCCTCCCTCGACGCCGCCTTCCCCGGTCGCCCCTGTGTTATGTATTCGGGCGATGGGCATACGCTGTGGCTCAACAGCCGCGCACTCGAAGCCCTCGGCGTGACGCGTGACAGCGAGCCTCCGGCGGGTGGCAGTTACGACAAAGACTCAAACGGTGAGCTTACGGGTATTGCCCACGAGGCAGCTGCTATGCAGCTGCTGCCGCGCTGCCTGGAATGGCTGGGCGAGGACCGCATCGCGAGCGCTTACGGCGACCAGATGAAGCGTATGGCCGAGCAAGGCATCACCTCAATCTGCGATATGTCGCTCATGCCCATGCCGGGCTGCGACTTTATTCGCGACGATGTCTACGACAGGCTGCAGGCCGCCGGCAAGCTGGGCATTCGCGCCCACCTGTTCCCCACGCTGCTGGATGACCAATCGCGCTTGGAAGAACTCCAGACCCGCTACGCAAACAACGCGCTGCTCTCGGCGCCAGGATTTAAACAGTTCTTCGACGGCGTGTCGAGCGAGCATACCGCATACCTCACTGAGCCCTATACTAACCCGCGCTTCCCGGGTGACCAGGGGCGCCTGACGGTTCCTGTCGAGCGCATGCGCAAGTTGGTTCTGGCGGCAGCCGAGCGCGGCCACACCGTGCGCATCCACGTTATCGGCGACGGTGCCATCCATGCCGCACTCGATATCTTTGAGGAGGCGGCAGAGCTCTACGGTCTGCCCCCGCACGGTCATAACACGCTCGAGCATCTGGAGAATTTGCTGCCCGGTGACATCGATCGTCTGCGCAAGCTCAACGTCATTGCCTCGAGCCAGCCTTGCCACATCACGCTCGACCCGGGTGGCCCGGAGCGCGACCTGGGCCTGGAGCGCAGCCGCATCATGTGGCCGTTTGCGACCTATAAGCAGCGCGGCATCCGTCAAGCTTTCGGTACCGATAGCCCCATCACAGCCGTTACCAGCATGAACGTGCTCTACACGGCCATCACACGTCAAGACCCTCGCAGCCATTGGCCCGAGGGCGGCTGGCTCCCCAGCGAGCGCATCGACGCGGCAACGGCCCTGCGCAACTACACCCTGGGCAGCGCGTACGCAGCGGGCGACGAACAAAACCTCGGCAGCCTGGAACCCGGCAAATACGCCGACCTGGTAGTCCTGGACCAAAACCCGCTCACCATCGACCCACAAGAGCTCCAAGACACCATAGTTCAGGCAACCTATCTGGCAGGCAACTTAATCTACGAGCGCTAATATTCATGCCGTACCGTTAAACGCGGCTCGGGCAGCCTATTTTGGGATGGCGCTCGGGCCGCGTTTGTTTGCCGATCGGGTCCGTTAGGAGCGTTCCCGCTCTGCTTGATTTGGGCGCGGGGCGGAGGCGCAGCTGCTCCGTGCACTCAATTTGGACATCAGTAATGCCGTCTCTTGGTGTTTTGCATACTTTCCATTGCAGATTGCAAAAATAGGATGGGATGTTCTTTCTGGTCCTTATGTACCCCCGCCTGGGCCGTGCAAAAAACGGAGTATTCAGCAACGCAAGTTCCGCCGGTGCCGCTGCAGTTGGCTAACATTGCGGAGATCAACGTCATTTTGGGGTCCGGTGCGACGCGAGGCATGTTTATTCGTCTCGACGAAGTCTGTCTGCCGACCCAAATCGCCGGTCGAAGGCGTCTTTGGGGCCAATAAGGGGTGTCCGGCGCGTATGCAGCCGTTCTGGCCTGCTGAATACTCCCAAAAATGCACGGTGCTCCCCGGGGGACCCGTGCGCGCGGCGAAAACCATGCCCATGTCGCCATCCGCATCGCCATTTTGCTGCACAGACTTTTCTGAATGCCGGGCCCGATAACGTTGACTCAGCTCCCGTGTGGCGCCGGAGGGGCGGGATATAAGGTTTATCGCGAGTTCCGCACGAGCCGAAGGCCACTTAATGTGGCCTTCGTGCGAGCAGGACTGCCCGAGCAGGAAACCTTATATCCCGCC
>CAJLAV010000021.1:0-21805 GCA_905204735.1 uncultured Collinsella sp.
ATAGGCACGCCGGCAGCCTTGATCTTGGGGAGCTCGCGCTCGGTGAAGCAGTAGTTGCCGCTGTGCACCAAATCGAAGCCGCTGACGTACTCGGCGGCGAAGCGGTCTATCACGTAGCGCATGTCGCCACGTATGCCGCCTTCATTGGAGCCCAGGAAGATACGGTCCCCGGTCTCGTCAACGGTCACGCGAGCGGCGCCGTTGACGCCCAGGACCTGCTGGCAGCGAAGAAGCTCGACGCCCTCGTCCTCGAGCGATGCTATAACGTGCTCGGCCTCCTCATCTGATCCGAAGATTCCCATGTAGGCGCTGCGATCGACGCCGAGCTTCTTGGCGAAGACGGCGAAGTTAACTGCATTGCCGCCGGGATACATGGTCTTGATGTGCTCGTACTTATCGACAACGTTGTCTCCAAAGCCAAGCACGCTTATAGGATAGGCTGCCATGGTTATCTCCATTCAGGTAAACCGCCGTGGTTACGGCGAGCAGACGGGGCGCGAGGGATTCGCACGTCTCAACGCGCCTCGCGCCCCGTTTTAAAATCGCTAGTACTTCTCGATGCCCATGTAACGACGCACGTCCGGGTGATGGTCGAACACCTTGCCGCGAGCGGAGCGCAGCTCACAGTTCATCGCGTAGAACAGGATTGGATCAAGGAACGCGCGAACGCTCGCCGGTACTTGGTCCATGCCGTACTCCATGGCGTCGAGCACCATAAGAGTGTCGGTATGGGTCTCGAGGAATGCGAGGGCGCGCTCATCCATGGCTCGGCACTCACTAGAAGACATCTGCAGGAAGTAGAAGACTCCGGGCTCGGTCACCTCGAAGGGGCCGTGGAAGTACTCGCCGGAGTGGATATAGGCGCAGCTCTGCCACTGCATCTCCATAAGCGAGCAGATAGCGAAGCCATAGGCCTGGCTAAACACGGGACCGGACCCCAAGATATACAGGAACTTGTGGTCCTGGCACAGGGCGGCAAAACGGTCGCAGAGTTCGGCGTTGACCTTCTCGCGAGCTGCAGGCAGGATCTGGTCCATCTTGGCGATGCCTTCGTACATGTCGGCAAGGTCGGCATAACCTTCCTGCTGATCCAGGAGCTCGGAAGCGAGAGCCAAAGAGATGCCGGCGGGCACCTCCGCCTGCGGAACTCCCTCGCCCCACGGATATACCCAGCACGTCCACTCACCGTTATCGATGCCGGAACCCGCGTTGTCCGTCTGCACGATAACGGTCGCGCCCGCCGCCTTGGCGATCGAGCACGCATCGATTACCTCGGGGGTGTTGCCGGAGTGGCTGCAAGCGATGACAAGGGACTTTTCGCCCAGGCGCTTGGGACGCATGATATCGAACTCGCGGGCGGTATACGCCTCGCTGGCAAACGTAGTCGCCTCGCGCTTGAGCAGCTCGTGGGCGGGCAGCAGGTCGATGAGGGAGCCGCCGCAGGCAACCCAGAAGACGCTATCGAAACCGCCCTTTTCAGCGATTGCGTCGGCGATAAGATCATGTGCGTTCATTGTTATTCTTCCTTTCGATACGGCGGACGAATCCGCCAACGTTTACTGCGAGTCTTCTCGTCAAGCGTGTTGACTTCCCCACGCGAATGGGAGCTACGCGCTAGTCGACAAAATACCTCTCGAAGGCGTCCATGTTGTGCCGGTCCGCTGCTGCGGGATCATCGAAATACCTTCCATCGGTGATCTCCTGACCAAGATAGCCCTCGAACCCATGCGCGTTGAGGACGCGTACGAAATCGTCCATACTGTGCTTTCCATCGCCCCAAACCAGATGGCCATATGGGTCGCCATCAATGAAGCGCATGTTCCTTATGGCACCATCGCCAAACTCGGCAAACCACTCTTCAAGGCTCTCGCCGGCGACTCCCATAGCGGTAGTGTCCACCATTGGAGTAAGGTGCGGGCTGGCTACTTGGTCAAGCATGCGCCTGGCGTCCGCGAGTGTAACCACCAAGTTGCTCTCTTCCGGCCTCAGGCTCTCCATGCAGAGGGTCACGCCGTGCTCGCCGGCATGGTCCGCAAGAATCGCCAAGTGCTCGGCAGAGCGCTTCCAAGCCTCCTCGCGGTCCTCGTCCCAATCGCCCCAACCGGAGTTGATGGACATATACGGGGCGCCGAGCACCTCGGCGAGCTCGATGCCGTGCTTAAAGTAAGCGAGGCTCCGCTGCGCGTGGAGGGGCTTTCTGGCAGCGTACTGCCACGGATACACCACGTTCTCCGGACACAGGGAGCTCACGGAGAGTCCGCGGGACTCGATCTTGCGGCGAAGCTCGTCGGCCTCGAAATACCCCGTGTGGTCCAGCGTCACGTGCGGCTCGGCCGCCCAAAGCTCGATGGTTTTGAAGCCAAGGCGCTGCTGAGCATCAAGGAAGTAATCGAGCGACCACATGATGTAGTGAATGTTCATGCCGGCGACCTGCTCGCGACGCAGACGGGGTGTGGAAGCGCTTAAATCCGTGCTGGGCACCTCCTACATCGGCAGTAGGCCGGAGATCACAGTCGCGACCAATCCGAACAGAACCATGAAGATAAAGAACTTCCAGATGGTCTTCCACCATTGCCCGAAGGAGATCTTCGCCACGGCAAGACCCGCGACGGTCATGCCCGCAACGGGGCTGATGGTGTTGACGGTCTGGTTCGCGAACTGCAGAGCGGTGACGGCAGCCCCGGGATTGAGGCCCATAAGCTCGGTCAGCGGGCCCATGACGGGCATGGTGAGTGCAGCGAGGCCGGAGCTGGAAGGAACCAGCAGCGAAAGCAGGCCGAGGACGATGTACATGAAGGTGGTATAGATGAAGGACGGAGCGCCCGCAAGGAGTCCGACGAGCCAGTTAAGAATAGAGTCGATGATCATTCCGCCCTCTGCGACGACCAGGATGCCGCGGGCGATGCCGATGATGCAGGCTGCGTAGGCGAAGTCGGCGATTCCGCGGACGAACTCCTCCGCAATGGTCTTCTCGTCCAGGCCGCCGAGTATGCCGGCAAGAAGGCCCATGGCCAGGAACACCATGGAGATCTCGTCCATATACCAGCCCTGGGTAACGAGGCCCCACACGATAACGCCCATGCCGACCGCGAAATCAATGAGGACGAGCTTGTGGCGAAGCGTGAACTCCTCTTCGATAGAGGCATCGGTGACAGAGAACTCGATGCGCTTCTGCTTATCGTCCTCATAGGTGATGGAGGACTTGGGATCGAGCTTGACGCGGCGCGCGTAGCGCATGGCCCAGAAAATGCCCGCGGCGGTGAAGATGACCCACAGGATGGCGCGGAGCCAAAGCTGGGGATTTCCCTCGATGCCGATAACGCCCTGGGCGATCAGCACGTTGAAAGGATCAATAGTGGATGCGCAGTAACCAAGGTTGGGGCCGAGGAAGCAGATGATGAACGCGGTCATGGAGTCATACCCGATGCTCAGCATGATGGGGATGAAGATCGCGTAGAACGGCAGCGCCTCCTCGGACATGCCGAACGTGGTGCCGCAGATCGAGAGCAGGATCATGGAGATGGGGATGATCAAGATGTCCTTGTTCTTCAGCTTCTTGATCACGCGGCTCATGCCGGCGTTTAGGGCGTTGGTCTTGGTGACGATGGCGAACGATCCGCCGATCAGCAGGACGAACGCGACGACATCGGCCGCAGCCTGAATGCCCTTGGCGGGAGCCTGCAGGACGGCATCGATGCCCTGTCGCAGATCGACGGTCTCCCCCGTCTCCGAATCGGTGTAGACCTTGTCGACCTCTTGGTACGTTCCGGCTACGGCGACTTCTCGCTCGCCCGCGGCCGTCTGAATGGTCTGGCGGTCGAACTGACCCGATGGGACGATCCATGTGAGCACCGCGAAGAACACGATCAGCATGAACGCGATGGTGTACACATGGGGAAGCTGGAGATGGAATCTGCGCTTGGGCTTCTCCTGTTTGGCATCCGGCATTCTTAACCTCCTGCCAGAGCAACGATGCTTGCCAAAAATCCTTCACGTATAGGCAAACATCTTAGGTTGTTCTATGTATAACCTGCATGAAGGCATCGGTCAAGAAACATATTAGGTTGTTCTATAAGTGGTAACTTTTACGCGCTAAACGGACCTGCCGCGGCAATACGAGAACAGCGCTGTGTGAGACAGAGCCGCTAGATATCGAAGCTGTAGCGCGAACCCACGTAGTACTGTCTGCCATAGCAGAAGCGCTCTCCGTTGGAATCGAGAAAGCCCGCGTTCATGAAGAACAGCGGCTCCCCTACTGGGACCTTGAGCTCGCGGGCGGCATCAATTCCCGCACGGGCGATCTCCAGCCTGCAGGGATCGGACGAGCAGGGATACCTACCCGTACGCTCCCCCACGGCCTCGAATATCGAACAATTGGAGAGACCGATATCTTTGAGAAATTCGAATCCATCGACAGGATAGTAGTTGTTCTCGAACAGGACCGGCACGCCGTCTGCGGTACGCACGCGTGAGACCAAGATGAGGTCAGAGCCTTCATCCAAGCCAAAGAAAGAAGCGAGGTCGCGATCGGCGGCAACGGTCTTGCGGGCAACGACGCGAGCGCCCGCCTTCATGCCGTTTTCAGCGCATGCTTGGGTAAAACTCTGAACATCGTCCTTCTGATGCACCTTGCGAATTATCTTTGTCGCGGTCACAAACGTACCACGCCCCTGCCGCTTGGTGAGATACCCCTCGCCCACAAGCTCCTCTATTGCGCGGCGAACCGTGACCCTTCCCACGCCGTACATCTTAGAAAGCTCAAGTTCCGTTGGAATCTGCGAGTCAACGGGATATGTCCCCTGTTCGATATCGCTCTTAAGCAAATCGAGCACCTGTTGATACAGCGGGGCGGAAGAGCCCCCATCCAGATGCGCATCCACAAAAACTCTCCCTTTAAGGCGTTCGCGATCTCAACGACTCCATTCTACCGCACACGGAAAAATGAGGTTAAACACATAGGGGCCCTGCATGTTTGAGCGTATCGGGAATCTGGTCGCTGATTTCGTCCGCATTTGCTTGCGAAAAACCAAAACGCTCCTCGCGCTTGGCGAACACGGTGAGGCCCGCCGCCTTGCACGCAGCGATCGATGATGCTCGTGTGATGTTGGCTTCCTTCCTTTGCTTGCGAGGCGCGTCACTCGTCCTGCTGAGCCGCGGGCCCATCGTTCGGCGTGGCCTGCCTGCGCGGGGCATGCCGGGAATTGATGTAGTCGTATGCGTAGGCGATCTCCGCGACGGGGACCTCCACGTGGTAATGGGCGGAAATGTCAGAGAAGCTCGTGCGGAATGCCTCGACGAAATCGTTGTGTTCATTGGCGAAGCGCTGCTCGTCTGCGTAGTTCTCGATGGGGCTTCTGGTCACGAGGCGCTCCACGAGACAACACAGGTGCACGTAGAGCCCCATGCTCACACGAGCGCCAATCACGTCTCCGGTGAGCTGCTGGAGCCGCTCTGCGGCACTCTCGATTTCGCCGAAGAGCTTGTTGGGGTTAAGGATTGTGATGGACTCGACCACGTTCCTGAGGGTCATGTTCTTGACGAGATTCTGGTGGAACGTGCGCAAGCTGTCAGCGTCGAGCAAGCGTGCGAAGGCGCGGTCTATCTGGGCCGTTCCTTCGCCGGCGATGAGTTCCTCGAGCGAAATGAACGGGACTCCGTCGGCGTGCGGATTGTCCGTGCCGATGACCGAGCGCACGTTGTACTGGGAGAAGGCGGCATCCTCAGATCCGTTATTGGCGAGCTGCCGCCAGTCAACGGCGACAAGCCGCGCGGGGGACTCGCCAGGCAGGCTCTGCGCCACGAGATCGCGGATCCGCGCAGCTGCGTCAAGTCCGCCTTCGGAGCAGAAGACAATCGCGTCCGGTCGGGCGTTGCGCGCCACGATGTGATAATTACAGGTGCAAGCTGCCGCAGCATCGTCGAGAACCTCTCGCACGGAGCGACCCGCGATAAGTCCGGCGCCAACCTCCACCGCAAGGCCGGTAGAGGCGTTGTTTATGATGCCGAGCGTCATGCCGGAGGTGGATTCCAGACTCTTATAAATATCCTGGAGCGATCCCATGTCCACGAGGATGACGACCTCGTCTGCGTAGGAGAAGCGGTCGATGATTTGCTGAAGAGGAACAGCGACGTCCGTAACCTTCTGGTCGTAGGGCATGTCGATGGCCTCGAAGACCCTCGTGTCAAGAATCCGATTGGCGGCGTCGGCGATGCTCGTGGCGGTCGAGTAGCCATGACTGAGGACGATACCGACGCTCCGACGACGCTTAGACGGGTCGAGTGCGAGTGCCGCATGCGCAAGGACGAGCAGACACGTGAGATCGTCGAGTGCGATGCCGAGCGTGGCCTTGAGTTCATCAGCGATGCAGGCGCAGACAGTAACGGCAAAGCGGTTGCGCTGGGCCACGACGCCGCGCATGCCGGAAAGCTCGCTTGCATGGGAGCTCTTCCAACGCGAGAGGCTTGCGGGCGGCCACAGCTGGAGGCAGATGCCCTGGGCGATTAGATGCGAGCTCTTTCGGGACAAATCGATCGAGTAGAGTTCGTTCACGGAAGTGACGACGCTGTCGGCGATCTGCTCGTATGCGTCGGACTTCGAGCGGCCCGGGTTTTGCCCGAACGCCAGGTAGTCCTCGAGGTCGCGGGCTCGCTCCACCAGCTGAGCGCTGCACGCGCCCCCATCAAGCGTGCCTTCGCGATAGCTCTCGTATGGCTCCAGCATGGCGTCGAGTACATGCCGTGCGCGGTCGTCCGCCTGGCTTTGGATGCTCCGGGTGGTGTCGATGAGCTGCATGTCGTTCTCGCTGCGCTCGAGTGCGGAGCCGGCAAGGATTGCGGAGGGAAGCTGGTAGGTGCGAATCTCCAGGCTGTCACCCTTCGTGTCTAGATAGGCCTCGGCGCAACAGTTGGTGATGCAGTCGCGCAGGCCGCGTACGTTCTCCTCGAAGTTGGTGCCGGCGAGGGCTCGGAAGGCTCCGCGACTTATGAGGATGTCGCGTCCTATGCGTCGGCCCTCCTCCTTGAGGAAGTGGAGAGTCAGTTCCTCACGCTCCTCCTGGGTGCGCTCGCGCAGAGACGGCACCTGGGCGGACATGGGGATGCGACGCGTGAGGCTGCGGCACTCGGTACTGTCTGCCTCGTTTGAGGTGGCAAAGATAAGGCGCACAGCAGGGGCTGGCACAATGGCGCCCGCCTGTGCGGAGGCCCACTCCAAGAGCGCGTCCTGGGCAGCGGGTGAGAGGGCGTCGACGTCCTTGAGATAAACGATGCCGCCGCTCGCCCGATCTGCAGGCCCGCCATCTGCGCACAGGTCGTGAGTGAGCGCGCGGGCATCGTCTGCGTAATGCGAGCAGTCGATGCTCACAAGCTTGGCTTCCTGCTGCAGGACGCCGACGTTCTTGCCGTATTCGAGGGCAAGTTCGGCGAGTAGACCCTTGCCGGTTCCCGAGGCGCCACAGAGCAGGATGGGCAGGCCAGCTGGCGGGTACTTGAGCGCGGCGCAGAGCTGGCTGATGCAGGGCGCAAGGCTCAGCTCGTGACCGATTGCGCGGTCGAAGTCGAGTCGCTCGCCGTTTCCGAGCGTGGCGAAGAGCTGCTCGACCGAAGGGTAGGTGCTACGCTCAATGCGAGACTGGAAGAAGCGTTCGAGGGAGCGGCGGTGGAAGTAGCACACCGGTCGTGCCCCTGCTTTCACCACGAGGCCAGCGCGCACGAGCTCGTTGAGATACTGACTTGCCAGGCTGCGCGAGATGGCGAGCGAGTCGGTTATAGATGCCGTGGTGAAGTGGTCGAGACGGTTCTGGATGCGCCCGCCCCGCGTGCTGCCAAGCTCGCGCGTGATGCGATCGAGGTAGGCAAGCAGGTCTTTCTGTGTCTCGGGGATGTTCATGCGGCTGGTCCTCCTTTCGTCCCACACCTTACGGGCGGGGTGGTGCTCGGGACGGGTTGGCGCCCGCGTTTTGTCACGGGCACGTGAACTTCGGCACCCCATGATACATCTGTAGTGGCATATGGCGACTTCTCGACACCTGCGCTCGACACAGCGAGCGGCAACAGCGCTGTCCGCCGAGCGCCTCACGGGCGTATCCCAACCGTAGGAGTGCGCTTTGCCACCTTTGACTGCCTCCCTGTCGGCAAGCGGCTCGCCGTTCGCTCCGTCTCTGACCACATCGCTCGAATCGACTCTGCCGCCGGCGCTGTGGTGGCCGTCGTGCCCGCAAAGGTCATCAAGCAGGCCGACGAGGTCACCGCGGGCAAGGTCTCCCTCGTCGACGCACTCAGGAATCTGTAGGCGAGGCCCCTAAGGCCGCCTCGCTGTCGGCAGCCCGGGGCCATGTGCCATCAGGGCACAGGACGAGTCCGGTCGCCGGAATGCGGCCGGACCCGTTGTTCGCGTGTTTTGCTGGGGGAGTCGCTGTGGCGACGAGGTTCACTGGCTTACTTTTCCTGTTCGCGCAGCCCCTTCGCCAAGGCTATGTTGGACAGTTTGAGTTCGCCATTCGTTACCGTAACAGCAAGCGAGTGGCCGAACTTCTCGCAGACGCGTGTCGTGAGTGCGGTACCGTCGAGGTAGAGGACGAGGATGTTGTCGTCAACGATGAGCTGCAGGTGGTAAGAACGCCCGGACTCGAGCCAGACTGGCCTCCAAAGCCCCTTATCCATTACGCGGAACCACTTGTAACAGGGGCTCTTGTCGAACGAGAGCCGATTCGCGTCGAGGTCGAAGCGGTATTCGTACGACTCGTCGGTCTCGAGATTCTTGTAGGCTCGAATTGAGAAGTCGCAAGCGTCCCTGAACGTCACGTCTGCCTCGAAGCAGAAGATCTCGCCTGCGTTTTCGGTGATTACGCACTCCGTTCGTTCGTGGTCTCCGCGAAGCTCGATATCCGGGACGGCATCAGGGCACTCGAACGCATCCTTTATGCTTTGGGGAGGGCGAACGCCGAGGGTGCCATTGGGGCGCTGGTACACCTCATGGGGCATAAACGAGCCACCCCAAAGCCAGTTGGCCCGGTCATCGTCGTTCTCGCGCGTGGGGACCCAGCCGGACAGAATCCTGCGCGATCCGTCGAAGGCGGTCCGTCCGGCGTAATACGCCCTCCCGTCGAAGGCGTCATCTCTCGGCTTCTCCCACGGACCGTAGAGATCGCGGCTCATGCGGTAGACGATCTTGTTCTCGTCGCTGTACTCAGAGTAGACCAGGTACCACCAATCGCCAATTTTAAAAATGTCTGGCATTTCGAACATGGTGTAGAGGCCGGGGGCCCAGAAGTCGCCCTTGAACTGCCAGTGCTCGAGGTCCTTCGACGTAAAGTGAACGAGCCTGCCAGTTTGGAGGGTTTTGGAGGGGTCGTCTCCCTTACGCGTGCCCAGTACGAGGAGGTATTCCTTCCGGTCGTCATCCCATATTACGAAAGGGTCGCGCCAGTTGCGCCCATCGTATCCTGGCTGAGGCGTGAGCTCTACTGCAACGCCCGTCTTTTTCCACGTCGCATAATCATCCGAGCAGGCCTTCGCCTGCATAAGCACCTGGGACGTTTTGCCTTCTCGCAGGTAGTTGCGGTTGAACCCGGTATAGAAAGCGCGTACCTCCCCTTTTGCCTCGTAAACGGTTCCGGCGTAGATGAACTGGTCTTGGTCGTCTTCTCCGCCGTGGGGGATCGCCGTTCCGTGTTCCTGGTACGTCACGAAGTCCTGGGTGGTCGCGAGCGACCACCCAAAGGGCTGTCCTTCGGCAAGCGGAGCGGGGTCGCGCGTGTCACGCTGGTGGTATAGATAGAACGTGCCGTCCTTGCCGAAGGGCATGACGTCTCCCACCCACACGTCCTTCGGTTGGTAGAACAGGTGCTGGTTATTGGTCGGGACTTTGCGCATGTCTCGTCCTCCTTACTGTCGCGTCTTTCCTATTCGTCTTCTTCGTCAACGTCCGGAGTAAGATCTCCGAGGTAGACGAGCTGCTCTTTGGCTTGGGTGACGACATGCCTCACCACATCGGGAGTAAGCTGTCCGGCGTGGAGCGAGAGCTCGAGGGCCACGGGAAGGTTTACGCCGGTCACTATGAACGCGCCTCGCGGAGCCGAGCAGGCTACGAGCTGGTTTACGCTGCCCTGAAGGATGTCGGTGAGAACGAGGGTCTCGTCATCTTCGGCGATGCCCTCGAATGCGCTGGCGAGCTTCTCCTCGAGCGGGGTTTCGTCTGTAAACGCGCAGACAACCCTGATGTCGTGCCCCGGTCCTATGATGGCCTTGAGCGTGTCTCCGAGTCCGGCTGCCAGGCCGTAGTGCGATGCAATGATGATGTGCCTCATAATGCGTCCTTTGTGGGTTGGTCTAGCCCTAGGCTAGGCAGCAAGAATGCCGAAAGCCGCGCACACCCACGAGATGATGAGGATGCCGAGGACAATCTTGTTGATGCTGACCTTGCGCTTGACGAGGGCGTAGACGATGGCTGTGGCTATTACGGGCAGCATGCCGACCATGATTTGGTCGAGGATGCCCGTCTGGACGTCGAGCGTGACGTCACCCATGGTGAACGTGAGACCACACGAGACCTTGATGACGGTGGGGATGAGCGCACCGACGACCATCATGCCAAGTGCCGACGTCGACTCGGTGAAAACGGACATCTTCTCGGCAAGGGTCGTGAAGAGCTTGTCGCCGAACTTATAGCCTATGCGCCAGTCAAAGAGCTTCCATACGAAGATGGCGATGGCGACGGCGAGCCAGAGAAGCACGCCGACGGGGTTTCCCGCCTGTCCCATGTAGGCGGCGATGGAGCCGAAGATGGTGGGAATGAGGATGGCGAAGATCGTATCGCCGACTCCTGAGAGGGAGCCCATGAGGCCAATCTTAAGGTCTTGGACCGCGTCGATGGCGTCATTGTGCCCCTTGTCCTCCAAGGCTAGGCCGGCGCCGAGGAGCAGGCCGCTTACCTGGGGAGTCGCATTGTAATAGCGATAGGTGCTCAGAAGTGACCTGCGGTAGCCCTCCTCGTCTCCTGCATAGATCTTGCGCAGGGCGGGTTCGGTTGCGAACATGACCGCCGGGGCACACTGGGACTCATAGTTATAGATGGACGCGCCGAGCATCCAGCGGCGGCCGCAACGGTCGAGATCGGAAACGGTGAGGACTGGCTGGTACGTTCCGTCTGCCAGGCGGGTTGGCGCTTCGTTTGCCTTGGTGGCGTTAACTTCGTTACTCATCTTCCAGACCTCCAGCGTCGAGGGCGTTTACGGACGGATTGCTGTGCGACTTGTAGTACTCGATGGCCGCGGCGGCACCGAGCAGGGCAATGGGGAGAATGCTTATCTGCAGGTAGGCGGCCAGAACGAAGCCAACGATGGCGTAGGCGATGAATTTCTTCATTGGCATGAAGGACAGAAGCATCGCAAGGCCGACGACGGGGAGGATACCGGCGGCGATGGAGAGGCCGGTCGTGAACCAGGAGGGCATGACGGAGAGGAAAGCGTTGACGGCATCGGCGCCAAAGAGCAGTACGGCAAACGTGGGGATGGCCGCCGTAAGGCCATAGAAGACCGGACCGAGGAAAAGTACGCTCTTCATCTGCGAGTACTTGCCCTCTTCGGCAAAGCGCTGCGAGGTACGCCCGAGGAAGCCGTTTGCCGTCTTGGCGATGACGTCGAGCTGAAGGCCGAGCATGCCGACTGCGATTCCGGCGGCAACGCCGACGCTCGCCTCCTGACCCGAGGTGATGGCAACGACGGCGCCAATGATGGCGGCAGTGGGATAGTCGGGGACGGAGGCTCCTCCCATGGCCGCCACGCCCAGGCTCATGAGTTGGACGATGGCGCCGACGGCGAGGCCGGTTACGGGGTCGCCGAGCGCAAGTCCGACGAACCATGCTGGCGTGACGGACATGTTCGTGAGAATTTGTCCCGCGTTCTTCTCGGCTCCGTAGATGAAGGCGATGAGTGTAACGACGGCTATCTGGATGATGGATGGTGTCATAAGTTCACTCCCTTGCTAAAGCGTGATGATGCTGGAGAGCTCTACGGGCTTGTCGGCCGGCACATAGCGAACGGTGATGTCGCAGCCGGTGCCAGCAATCGCTCGATATGCGGGCAGCTCGTCTTTGGTGACGTAGGCGCGACTGCTCACCTGGACGGCGTCTGACCCCTCTTCGGGAAAGACTGTGCCTCCGACCACGAGTGTGGGAACAACCTGGCCCGTCTGTATGACGTCGAGGATGGTCTGGGGGTCTCGCGCCACGATGAAGACCGTGTGGTCGTCGTACTTGCCCGCCCGATAGTTCGCGAGAGCCGTCTCCTTGTTGATAATGGAGAGGGCGACTCCCGAGGGCTTTGCCATCCGCATGGCGGCCTTCTTGGTCGGGTCGTTGGCGACGATGTCATCGATGACCATGAGACGCTGCGGACGGAACTCGGGTACCCACTGGGTTGCCACTATGCCGTGTAGCAGGCGGTTGTCGATGCGTGCTGCGATGATGCTCATGTGATGTTGGCTTCCTTCCTTTGCTTGCGTGACGCGTTTCGGCATGGCCTGTGCCGAAGCGCGTCATTCGTCCTGCCGGGCCGCGGACCCGTCGTTCAGCGTGGCCTGCCTGCGCGGGGCATGCCGGGAATTGATGTAGTCGTATGCGTAGGCGATCTCCGCGACGGGGACCTCCACGTGGTAATGGGCGGAAATGTCAGAGAAGCTCGTGCGGAATGCGATCGAGGTAGGCTCTGTGTCTCGGGGATGTTCATGCGGCTGGTCCTCCTTTCGCCACACACCTTACGGGCGGGGTGGTGCGCGGAACGGGTTGGCGCCAGTGTTTCGTCACGGGCGCGTGCACTTCGGCACTCCATGCTACATCTGAGTGGCATATGACGACTTCTCGACACTCGCGCTCGACACAGCGAGCGGAAATGGCGCTGCCTGCCGAGCGCCTCGCGGGCGCATCCCGACCGCAGAAGTGAGCGCGAAGGCTCGTCGAAGTGCTGGGTGGGGGACCGGCGGTCTGGATACGCGGTTTCGTTCGGCGAAGGCGGCGAGGCGAATGGCATGGCGAACGTACGGGTTTGACGTGAACGGGTTGCCCGTGGCGGCGTGGTATCGGGAGGAGACGGTCGAGCAGGTGCTCGCGCCGCTGCTCGCCCGTCTCGCGCGCTCGCATCAGGAGAAGGGGTCGCAGGGCCATCTCGGCAACCCGGTGCGCATACGCTATTGCGACCGGGACGGCCACGTGTCGCGAACGGATATCGTCCGCCAGGTGGACGTCGCGCCGCGAAATGCAGACTCGCCTCAATCGTCGGTAAGGGGTGCCGCGGGCGATACGATGGAATCCACGGACCGCACCGCGCCGCCGAGATTGCGACGCGAACGCAGGCGATGCGCCCGAAAAACTCCTCCGCGCATGTAGGGCGAAACGCCAGATTGGAGCTCCATGAACGATTTCTCCTTCTACTCCCCCACCCGCTTTGTCTTTGGGCGAAAAGCGACCGACAAGGTTGGGGGACTCTGTCCGCCTCCGGCTACCGCTGAGCGCTCATTGTCTACGGCAGGGGTTCCGCAGTTCGCTGCGGAACGCTCGTCCGCGTGAGGGCATCGCTCGATGCCGCGGGCGTGGAGCACATCGGGCTTGGAGGGGTGCGTCCAAACCCCGAAATAGGCTTGGCACGAGAAGGCGTCGAGCTCGCACGGGCAAACGACGCCGACATCATCCTGCCCGTGGGCGGCGGCTCCGTCATGGACTGCGCGAAGGCCATCGCACTGGGGCGGTATACGACGGCGACGTATGGGACTTCTTCCGCAAGCGCGCCGTTCCCGCCGACCGCATCGACGTCGCCTGCGTGGTGACCATCCCCGCATCCGGTTCCGAGGCCTCTAACTCCTGCGTTATCAGCAACGACGAGGAGCACCTCAAATGCAGCATTAACACGGACCTCAACCGCCCGGCCATCGCCTTCCTCGACCCGGAGCTGACCTTCAGCCTGCCCGCCTGCCAGACCGCCGCGGGAGTGACCGACATGATCGCCCATATCATGGAGCGACTCTTCTCCGGCGAGCCCGCCGTGGGCGTAACCGACAACATCGCCTGCGGGCTAGTGCGCGCCGCGAGGGAGGCGGCGCCCAAGGTGATGGAGAACCCCGATGACTACGACGCCCGCGCCGAGATCATGTGGGTGGGTACGCTCGCCCATAACGCCCTGCGCGACGGCGATTGGACCTGCCGCGGCCTTGAGCACGAGCTATCCGCACTGGACACCAAGATCACGCACGGCGCCGGCCTCGCCGTCATCTTCCCCGCCTGGATGCGCTACGTATGGCGAGAGCACCCTGAGCGCTTCCTGGAGTTCAGCGCCCAGGCCCTTGGCATCGAACCCATCGATTCGGACGCGGACGAGCTCGATGTGGAGGTAACCCCCGAGCAGGCAATCGAGTACGCGGTCGAAGCGACCATCGACGAGCTGCAGGATTTCTTCGTCTCGCTGGGAATGCCGCGCGCGCTATCGGAGTTCGGAGTCACCGAGGACGATATCGAAAAGATGATTCCGGGCCTCAAGATCAACCGCGGAGAGCTCTTCGGCAGCTTCAGGAAGCTCACGCTGGACAACGCGAGAAAGATTTACCGCAGCGCACTCTAGGAAACAGATGCCAGTCCCCCACGGGCGAGCAGCACGGCGGCCCCCGCAAACCAGAAACGGCGCCGCTCCCGCGACGCCGTCATATTCCCTGGTGCCCCCGGGCGGATTCGAACCGTCGACACCCGCTTTAGGAGGTCATGGTCATTTACCTTACCTGGGCAAATGCAATTTTGCCCTATTATATATATTCGCAGGTAGATTAGCTGTTTTTGAGTTTCTGCTGGTTCTTATTAGAATTCTATTTCACCTCTTTTTCACCCCTAGCAGTTGCGTTTACGGCTTGCAGGGGTGAAAAGTTTACGTTAGGCTCGGGGCCGAGGCCCTCAAAGCCCCGGCCCCGAGCCTAACGTAATCCCCTTGGAGGACACTTTTGGAAACCAGAATCAAACCAACCGCAAAGGGAACATCTGAGCCCATCAAGGGAAAGCCCGGCTCATTCAAGATTTACTTCTCTCTTGGGAGAGACCCGAACTCCGGAAAGAACGGCAGCAAAGTTAAGTATCTCAAAACACCCAAGAGGACCATCCATTGCAAGAGCAAGAACCCGAAGAACTGGCCTAGCGAAGTCGCAAACGCTCTCAACGAGTACCGCGAGGAACTTGAGAGCTATGAACCATCTAGAGATGCTCCGAGCACCGTAGCGGCATATGCCGAATCCTTCCACGTGCTCCGAGAGAGCTCATTCGGCTCCCCTCTCTCATATGAGCGAGAGGGATACGACGTGCGACACATACGCGAACTGTTCGAAGACGTGCCCCTAGCCGACCTGAGGCCCGACGATGTTAAACGCGCCTACGCTGAGGCCCGTTCAAATGGAAGGTTCACCGACGCCGAGATCCGTCGCATTCACGTCAAGCTTAAGCAGGTCATGCAAGATGCCCTTGAGAACGAACTGATTGGCCGCAATCCTTGCATCGGCATAAAGCTGCCGAAACCGGACCTGCGAGCACGAAACTTTCTCCCTCCCGATGAGCTCCCAAGATTCACTGAGTGCTTGCTTTCCGAGCCGATGGGGCCCATGACCGTCTGCACCATGCTTATATTTCACCTCGGGCTGAGGAAAGGCGAGGCTTTAGGGCTCAGCTGGCTCGATTACGACCCCGAAGCCATGGAGCTCCGAATCGTCCGGCAGTACACCAGCGACAAGACCTTGAGGCCCCCGAAATCGGAGATGAGCAGACGCATTCTCTCCATAGACAAAGCTCTGGCCGAGTATTTAGACAAGTGGAAGACTATGCAGCGCGACATATTCAGACGTCGCGGGTTGGAACAAAAGGATACCGACCCCATCGTCCACGCATTCAGCGTTGGAAAGGATGCCGACGGTTTCCGCAGCATAAGCGTCACCAGACCAAGCGGGCACAACTACTCTCGATGGTTTAGGGACTTCTGCGTCGATAACGGCTATGGGACTTATAGCGATGTGACGAAGCAGTTCATGCGAGACGGCAAGCTTCATACGCGCGGCACTGGTTACTCAGGACTTGTTCCCCATGGCCTCCGTCACACCGCCGCGACCGCTCTCGTGGCGAGCAACGTCGATTTAAAGACCGTTCAGGCGCGAATGGGCCATGCCTCCGCAAGCACAACGGCTAATTTCTACACCCATGCAATCAGGGCCAATGACCGAAACGCAGCAGAAGTCTTTGAATTGCTGTCATCTAAGTAATGGCTAGTTTACCTCGATGTTCACTATCTCTTCATACGGTGGGCTACTACTAGGGCTACATGCGCCGTCTGATGGTATGATGATTGCAGACAAACGATTGGAGGTGAATAAAATGGTCTATAAGAAGAAGGCCGAGAAGCGTATCCGCATACCCGAAAACCTCAAGACCCCCTTCTCACAGATGGTCTCCGACGAGGCTTACCTTCGAGCGACCGATGAGTCAAAAGCCATTATCGGCCTTGTCTTTGACGAGGTGCTTCCCTCCCCGGCATTTCCGAGGGACAGGATGCTCGACGTCTACAGCGGTAGTGGTCTGTTTGCGAGCGTCTCGGACGTTCTGCGTTCGAACGTCACTGGCGCGACGGGAACCGTCGCCCACGGCGGCTATAAGCCCATTGTCGAGTTCGGTTTCGAGCTAATCCACGAGAGGCGTTGTGAGACCGCGCTCTTTACCAGCGCGATGGACATGCCGCACCTTCGCCGCTGCTTTGATTCCGTCATTGACTTTATGGAGCACAAGGTTCCGCGCGATCCCTCAGACCCCTTTGTCGATTACGAGACCGACAGGGCGGTGAAGTACGGCCGCGCCCTGATGGACGAGGCGTCCACCAACTATAACCGCGCCCCCGTTGTGGCGCTCGTGCGCTTCGCCATCGAATATTTTGACGAAATCGGCCAGCTGAACGCGACATGCGCCTATCTCGCCGACGCCTTCTCCGCGCTCGAAGAGAGCGTCACGACCTCTGCCGCAGACTGCGGCAACCAGCACGTACTCCCGGATACCCCGGAGTTGCGTCGCAAATGGAGCAGTCTTCTTGAAGAGGTTTGTTCCGACTGGTAATAAAAAACGGCACCCGACTCCCCTCTCTTAGTCGCCAAACCTCGAAGAGGAGCCGAGCACCCCAAACAAGGAGTTTATCATGCATCTTGCAGATGACCCCAAGGTTGACGCCATTTCCGCAGGCATCAACCTTCGTCGCACTGGTCCCAAGCGTATCTTGAGCCGTCTCGATGTTCAGATTCTCACCGGCATTGGCCAGTCGAGCGCCATTAAGCTCATGAAGTCGACGCACCATTGCTTCCGCATCGCCAACCAGTATTTTGTCATGGAAGAAGACCTCATCGCCTATTTCAGGACTTTGGCTGAAGAGGCGAACGAGTAATGCAGTGCCCGGCCCCCAACCCTCTCGTTTTCGAATCCGATAGGCTCGATGAGCACCTCAGCGCCCTTAGGGGTGACCAACCTATCGCCCTCTTCGGGCTCAAGGCCCTTAACGACATCCTCGGCGGAGTCCATCCCGGGCTCAATTATGCCATCGGCACCGGTCCCGGCAGGGGCAAGACGACCTTGGCCTTGCAGGAGGCCGACAAGCTTGCGAACGACAGTCACCCAGTAATCTATGTCTCCGCCGAGCTTCCCGCGCATAAGCTCTTGGAGAAGAGCCTTGCACGACTCAGCGGAGGCAAGCTTGCCCTTTCCGAGGTCGCGGACGCGGCGGCGGCAGACCATCCCAAGCACGAGGCCTTCGAGGCTGCTCTCGACAGGTATCGCAGCTGTATCGCCCCGAATCTCTGTATTACCGGCCCGTTGAACACCGTTGAACTCTCGAACCTCGTTGGGCTGATAGCACGTGAGCGCAACGAGGCCCCTATCGTTTTCATCGACTATCTCCAACTCCTCGCCTGCGGTATCACGGCGGGACAGCAGTTCATCGACGAGCGCTTGGCAATCACAGCGTGCGTAAAGGGCTTGCGCGAAATATCAAACCTCTACGGCTCGCCAGTCATCGCCCTGAGCTCGACCACGCGCGAGTCCTACAAGTCTGGCAAGTCGAGCAAGCCCAACCTCGGCATGTTCGGCGGCTCTTCGACGGTCGAGTACAGCTTCGACTCCGTTCTTTTTCTTGCCGACGATGACGGAAAACCCGACTTCCCTTTTGAGGCCCCCGCGAGCGGCACCCCGCTCAAGCTCGTTGCCCTCAAGAATCGCTACGGCACGTTAGGCGAAGCTCGGCTCGACTTCGACGGAGCCCACGCTACCTTCCTCGATAGGGGCTAGGCGATGCGCGGCACTAGCAGGACCGCGCATATCAACGTTCGTATGACCGATGGAGAGCGGGCCGAAATCGTGGCCCGCTCTTCCTCTTTCGGCATGCCCCCATCAACGTTTTTGCGCGAGGCCGCCCTCCGAATCGGCGAGAAGCCCGTCAAGGTCGCCGACGAGTCGACCCTCCGGCAAATGCTCGTCGAGATGAAGCGGCAGGGCAACAACCTCAACCAAGCTATGCGCTCCATAAACGCCTATGGCATCGACCGGCAAACGGCCGTCCAGCTTGAAAACGCCGTCCAGTTGATATCGAGCACAGCTTCCGAACTCTCAACCCTTCTGTCGAAAGCAAAGGAGCGGCTATGAAAAGCAAGATGTTCACCGCCCTCATATCATCCGTCTTCATTGCATTCCTCGTCTGCCCAATCCTTGCCGCCCCTATCGGCGATATTGCCTCCGGGATCATGCCCGACGCGTCAGCCCTCCCCTCTGCGCTCGATGCGGCCACGGTTCTCGGCTGGTGGCTCTCGGGCGCATTCATCGCCCATATCACGGGGACCGTCCTCACCTTCCTCCTCACGCTCTGCATCTGCTCCCTCGTTGCCTATTCGAGCGCCCTCAACTCGCGTGCCGACGATGGCGGCGTGCTCGGCAATGCTTGCATCAAGACGGGCCGCAATGCGGTGAAAGGTTCGATTACATGGGACGGCTCGGCTAACCCCTCTTCACGCGGGTTCGTCTACGGGTTCACCAGATGGCTCGGCAAACCCTGCTACCTCTTCGAGCCAAAGAAGATGGTCTATGTTTCCGGGTCCACTGGCTCTGGCAAGTCCCGCTTCCTCTACCTGCCCTCAATCGATTTGCTCTCGTACGGCGACGGCGCAAACGGCTCCGAGCCCGCGACCCTCGTCGTCTCCGACGTCAAGAACGAGCTCATAGAGCTCACGGGTGACGAGCTGGCCCGACGCGGCTACAACGTCCTCCTGCTCGACACGCAGCGACCCTATCGAGGCCAGAGGTTCAACCCGCTCAAGCAGGTCATCGACCTCCACGCCGAAAGCCGCGACCAAGAAGCCGAGCAGGCGGCTGACACCATTGCGGAGCTCGTGGTGCAGGATGACGAGAACGGCAAGGGCTCGCACTGGACCGCATCCGCGCGGGGCCTCCTGTCTGCCCTCGTCTTGCTGGTCTCCATGTCCGATGAATGCCCCAAGGAAGCAAAGCACCTTGCGACCGTCTGCGAGGTGCTGGACCGTGGCACCGAGGCAGAGGGTGACGACCCGGCCGAGCCACTCAAGAGCGTTTTCCGCGCCCTACCAAGCAGACACCCCGCTAAAAACAGAGCCTCGCAGTTCGTCTCCTCGGGCGGCAACGAGCTCAGAAGCATCCTCTCGACGCTCAAGGTGGCGCTGCGCCCGTTCTCGTCGGCCCCAGTCGCATGGATGACGTCCGGGTCCGACATCGACCCTCGCGCGGTTCTTGAAACCAAGAGCGCCGTATTCCTCCATATGCTCGACGAGGGCTCGCCATACAACTGCATAGCGGCGATATTCCTCTCCCAGCTCTGGGAATCCGTCCAAATCGTCGCCGATTCCAACGGCGGAAGACTTCCGCGCCCCGTCCAGATTCTCGGCGACGAATGGGGCAACCTGCCCCGCATCGAATGCCTGCCCGCCCTCCTTTCGCTTGGAAGGTCGTTCCAGATTTACTGGACGGGGGCAACGCAAGATATATCCCAGCTTAATAAATACGGAGAGAGGGACGGACGGAGGAAGATTCTCGCGAACTGCGGCGTAAAAGTCGCCATGAAGCTCGCCGAGGAGGAAGACCGCCGATACTTCACGGAGCTCATCGGCAAGACCACCCGCCACACGCAGGGCACGAGCAGCAGCAAGGCGGCGTCGGGTTCGTCGGCATCGACCTCCTACAGCGAGAGCGCAGACGACGTGATACACGCGTGGGAATGGCGCGACATGGCCCCGGACAGGGACGGGATAATCGTCGTCAAGCACGCGGATAACGGAATACCCGCCGAGCGGGCCGGGGTCTTCCGCTCACCCGTCGCCGATTGCACCAAGACGCCCACGAAGGAGCACTTCGACCTCGGGACTCCGGAGCACGAGGCGGAGAAGCGCCGTGCCTATCAAAAGCAACTGGACGAGGCCGCTGCCGAGAAGATGGGCGAACGCGTCGGCCTCTGGTGCCCCAAGTGGCCCGAGCCGAAGAAGAAAGCCGAGATCCAGCCGACCGGCAAATTCAGCGGCCTTTCGCTCGACTAGGGAGGACCCATGACAGCGATTAAACAGACAAGCGTGTGCAGCGAGAAGCACCTCTCCCGCCTCAAGGACTATCTCTCATGGGACAGGGACAAAGCTCTCGCGCACGACACGCAGAACATCATCAGTGAAGAGCGCTGGTTCCAAGAGATGGCAGACACGAGGAAGGCCATGGGGCATGACAAGCCGGGGAAGGCGGGGGCGAAGTGCACCTACATGCAGCATCAGATACTTGGTTTCCTCCCCGACGAGTGCGACCTCAACGGCGGGAAGATGACGCCGGAGATGTGCATGCGATACGCACGCGACTACGTGGCCGAGCGCTATCCGAACCAAGAGGTCGTCATAGTTCTGCATCGCGAGCGCTGCCGCTCCGACGACACCGACCGCTATGCCGTGCACCTCGGCATCAACCGCAGCGACCTTGAGACGGGCAGGAGGCTCGACGAGGGCCCCGCACGCAAAGCCGCTGCCGCACGCGTGAAAACCGTTCGCACCTTGGACGAAAGGTATGGGCTCAAGCAGCTTGAGCGCGGCAAGGCCAACTCGCGCGTCCACGCGAGACAGCCGGGCAGGGAGGAACGCGACATGGCCCGCAAGGGGCAGGCCGAGCGCTCCGAGAACGCCCGCGTCCGCGTGGCGGTCGCCCGTCGCGTCGAGGAGGTCGGACGAATGAGGGACTGCCCCGACCGCATGGCCGAGCTCGACCGGCGGCTCAGGCGAGACGGCATCGAGCTCGCGAGGTCGAAGGGCGGGAGCCTCCAGTACCGCTTCTTCTCGAAGGCCCTCGGGGCCGTGCGGAAAGTCAACGGCGGCAGGCTCGGCTTCGCGGTCGACCGCTCAACCGGCCTCGTCGTCCGCTTCACGCTGCGCGGGATCGCGACGGCGATGAGGGCGTTCTGGGAACTTGAGCGCAAGTCGTGGGAGAACCAGAACGGGCGAGGGGACTGAGCGCTTGGGCCGAGACGCAACAAGCGTCCCGGCTTATTATTGGCGGGAGCGACTTCGGAGCGGTTCGCCCTCCGCCGCAGGCGGCAAGATGATTCCGTGCAACGGAATCCATATCTTGCCTGCACGGAGCGAGCCGGTTGCCGAGGCAACGCGAGCCCGGGCAGGTGAGCGCCGGTTGAGCCGACGCCGAGGAGACGCGACCCATGGGGAGCGTCGCACGACGGTGCTCGGCGACCCGGCGCGAGAGGCCCCGTCC